>CAJQTI010000009.1 GCA_905618915.1 uncultured Candidatus Pelagibacter sp.
TTTAACACCGATTCTATTGTTAATAGATTTTGTTTATAGTCATTATCATTCAATGTGTGATTAACATCTAAAGCTATACTCGTCTCACCTAAAATTTTGCAATTTTTTAATCTTATTACTTTAAAATTTTTTAAATTTTTAAATGCCTTCTCTAAATATATTTCAGGACAAGCCCCTGTAAAACATTTTAAATTACCCTTGTTTAGACTTTTAATTATTTCGTATCTTGTTTTATTATAATTTTTTATACTTGGCTTTAAAAAGAAATAAAACCTATACCATGCATTTTTAATATTTTTTGCTGGCATAAAGCAATCAATGAAATTGTAATACTTTGAAATTAGGTTAAAATAATCTTTAGAGATTTCCTCTCTTTTTTTTTGAATTCTTTTTAAATTTTTTAATTGCTCTAAACCTGCTAATGATTGAATTTCTGTAATTCTTAAGTTTGTTCCAAAAGAATCTTTATTATAAACAAATTTATTGGAATATTTTTTTTGTTTTCCTGTTCCATGATTAATATATTTTTTACAAAAATTATAAATTTTTTTATTATTTGTAGAAATCATTCCACCCTCACCTAAAGTAGAAATTATTTTATCATTGCAAAATGACCACGTATTAACATCTCCAAAAGAACCGACTTGTTTATTGTTTATTGATGCACCATGTGCCTGAGAACAATCTTCAATAATTTTTATTTTTTTTTGTTTAGCTAATTTTTTGATTAGAATCATATCACATGGTAATCCAGCCAAATGAACGCAAATGATTGCCTTTGTTTTTTTAGTCAGTTTCTTTTTAATTTCATCAATAGTAATGTTTTGTGTTAAAGAATCCACATCAGCGAAAATAGGTAAATGCCCAGTATTTATAATACATGCGGCAGATGAAAAAAAACTTCTTGCAGGTACTATAATTTCTGAATTTTTTGCTAATCTTAATGATTTAATTGCCACTTCTAATGCAGCTGTTCCATTGCAAATTGCAATGGAGTGTTTATTTCCAATAAATTGTGAAAAACTTTTTTCAAATTTTTCTCCGTACGGACCAGTAGTATAGTTAATTTTTCCTGAGTTTATTATTTTGCTAACTTTAAAAATCAAGTTCTTGTTAAAATTAGGCCATTCTTTTCTTTGCATATTTTGCTGGCACTCCTTTTACAAATGTATTTGGTTTTAAATTTTTTGTTACTACCGCTCCTGCAGCTACATAAACATTATCACCGATTATACAGTTCTCAATTATTTTAGAACCCAGTCCAATCCAACAATTTTTTCCAATTTTTACATTGCCTCCAATTATCACACCTGGACATATGTGAGTATGATCTTTTATTAAACAATCATGATCAATAGATGCATGAGAATTTATTATACAGTTTTTACCAACTTGACTATTGGTATTAATTAGGCTTCCTTGCATCACAACAGTACCTTCATCTATAGTAGCTCCATATCCACAGTATGATTTTAAATGAATAAGAGTTGCAATTTTATACTTAAGTTTTTTTAAAATATTGAATTTTTTTTGTCTAATTTTATTATTACCAATAGTAACTATCACTTTGGAAATTTCTTTTTTATGACCATTTAATAATTCATGCTCACTCTTAACTTTAAATTTCTTATCACCTACCTTAAAAATAGTCTTCTCTTTGTCAAAAAAATAAATTTTTTTCTTATTTTTTACAATATCGTAAACTGATTTTGCATGTCCTCCAGTACCTAAAATTGCTAATGTCATTGATTAATCTATTATTTTTTCAACTTTAAAAGCTTCTGCATATTCCATAAAAACTTGACTTCCTCTAATTCTAGATAAGCTGAGAATGGCCTCTTTTGACCTTGGATGAGGAAATTTTTTTACTTGTGACTTATATTTTAGGAATGCCTTAATCTTATTATTAATGTCAGATTTATTTAGTCTTACAAAATAATTTGGGCTAAAAGCTTCTTCATTTTCGTTCCATTCTGTTTCAGACAGCACCTCATAAGATAAAATTTTTTTTAGTTTACTAATTTTATTCATTCTTGTAGCTACTTTAGCTGCTTTAAAAATTATCTTATGATCTTCATGTATGTCATTTATTGAAGGTATAAAGATAATCTCAGGCTGAATGTTTGAAATATATTTTTTAATAATGTTGGATATCTTATAAATTGGATATTGATTAAGACTCAAGGCTGGTAAATTTTCAAAAAATAATTTTTTTGTACCAATAAAATTATTTGCTAATTTTGATTCTTTTCTTATTAAACTAATTTGTTTTGTAGAATAAATTTCTGGAGCACCCTTGTTTGCATTTGTTAGAACTAAAACATATATATCATGACCTTCCTTGGAATATTTTGAAATTGTGCCCCCACACCCCAAAACTTCATCATCTGCATGGGGCGATAGTATTAAAATTTTTTTTCTCATTAGTTATAAATATCAAATAATTACAATATTATCTAATCTAATCAAACTAATTCTATTTATTTAATAAATAAAACAGCTTGGATTTGGTTTATATACGTTATAAAAGTCTTCTTCATGATTAAAAACAAAATTATTTACTCCTGCACAATTTTTTTCATATTACTTTTTATTATTTTATTTTCTCTAAATTTTATCTACAAAAAATATATAGTTAATCACGAAGTTATGAATGCTTATAATGTGAAAGCAATACAATTTTATAATTTTAAATCTGATTCATTAAAACCTGTTCTAAATGAAATTTTCAAAAAACATTCAAAGATATATAAAGTGTATTATATTGAAGATATGAGTGTTCAAAGTAACAGTATAACTATGAAGCAAGCTAAATCTGTAATTAGCTTTAGAATAATTCTAAAAGAAAGAATGGATGCAAAAGAATTAGAAAATAACTTAAATAAAGTTTATTTAAGTTCGATTGATAAAATTATAAGTGATATAGAAAATAATTTCCAATTCTTTGATTTTAAATCACTTCAAGAAGAGTTTTTGGTACAAGAAAAAGCTATCGAAAAAAAGAGTGCCGCTAGGGAAGAAAATTGGAAAAGTAAAAGTATTGAAACTGCGTATGATAATTTAATAAATTCACAATTCTTTAGAGAGTATCCACCCACACGTCCAGAATGTAATGAAACAAAAGAAATTTGCTTAGAAAAATTTGCCTCATACTATGGCTTTATTTATCAAATATTAGAAAATAACAGTGAATTTTACCTATCTAATGAAAATTTTGGTGCTCTCTCAGAAGATAGTAAATCTATTATAGAAATATATAACGACTTCTACACTAATAGAAATTTATTTGATATTGATAAAATGAAATTTATCAACGTAAATCAATATTTAAATAAAAATAAAACTGACATAAACAATAAAAAAATAGAATTTTTATCAAAAAAATATGATGAATTTAAAAAAACTGAATTTTATTCAGAATATATTTTAAATATTTCCTGCAGAGATTATAACACAGGTTGCTTTAAACAGACTTCTGAACTTTTTGGCAAAATTTTATATCAGCACCAACTTGAAAGCAGAAATCCTTTTGAAGTAGAATTAATCGAACCAAGAAAACCAATAGATGGATATATATTAAAAGATGCCCCAATAGTTTTAGGATTAACAACAATCCTAACCTACATTTTTTTTGTTTTAACAAATAAATTTTTTAGAAGAACAAAAAAATAAATTATAAATGGAATGATCATCCATTTTTGACGGGAGTTTAGTCCAAAATTAAAAAAAATTTGTGGCATAATCATTAAATATACGAGAACACAGATAGACAAAAAGTATATTACTCTTTTATCTATTTCAAAACTTTTTTTGTTTTTTATAATTAAAGTTATTACAAATATCAAAGTAAGAAATTCCATCAATATAAATAAATTTGTGACAAATGACTTATCACTTAAGATAAATGGTAATGGAAAAACAATATAATTGAACATATTAACGTATATGCTGGAAGGTTCATAGTAAGAGCTTGATAATAAAAATTTTTGAGAAATATTGCTTAACTCATGAAATATTTTAATAATCAAGTTATCTGTGAGTAATTGAGAACTATTCAGGAATAAATTATTTATAAAAGGTAAATTAAAAATTAAGATCAAAAAACTTAAAGAACTAAATACAAATATATATTTTTTTAATCCTTTAATTAAAAAAAATTCAGTGATTATAATTGATATTAAAAACATCGAACCAATATGAGGTCTAATCATAAAAACTAATATAATAAAAATAATAGAATAAAAAAATTTCTTATTAATATAAAAATAAAAAAAGCAAGATAGAAAAAAGAATATGAGGTTATCTTTTCCTAGTATACCTGTCCAAAAATGAATTCCAGGAATAAAAAACATTATATAGGCAAATTTTTTTTCCATTCCTAATTTTATTAAATTTTGAATAAAAATGATAATACCAAAAAAAGAAATTAATGAAAAAATTACTATGATATTAAAATCATTTAAGAGCAGAATCTTAAATAAATTAATAATTTGGTATACAAAATTAGATGAAAGGAAGGAGTATGGGTCTATATAATCATGTGGATATGGCATGCCCACTAGATAAAGGTAAGTATAATAATCTGCAGTTTTACCATTGAATACAAAAAGATATATTAAAGTAAAAAGACCATGATAAAATAAAAATGAGTTAAATAAAAGTGTATCTAGCTTAAAGTATTTTGAGTTTATCTTTAAGGTTATTATAAAAATAATTAATAATGCAATATTGTTATATAGTAAGCTAAGCATAATCCTGTAGATAATCTAAAATTTTCTGTTGATCGTTATTTGCGTAAGAATTGTTTAATTTTTGTACAACTGTAGAATAATCTATTGATGTATTTTTCTTTTCATTGGCAGTTAAAATATTTTTAATCCTTGTTTTTACTAAATTTTTTCCTAAAACTAATTCTTCATATACTTTTTCACCTTTTTGCAACCCTATAAAAATAATTTTTGGCTTATTCTTTATTATTTTGTTTTTTAAATAAAAATTAATCATAGATTTTGCAATATTTAAGATTTTATAAGACTTGCCCATATCTAAAATAAATATGCCAATTTTCTTATCAATTTCTATAGTATGTAAAACTAGTTGGCAGGCATTTTTAATGCTCATAAAATACCTTGTAACATCTTTATTAGTTATAGTAACTGGACCATCATTCAAAATTTGCCTTTCAAAAATTGGTAAAACAGATCCATCAGAATTTATCACATTACCAAAACGAACAATTTTAAACACGTTTTTTAATTTGTGTTTATCATTTAAGTGTATCAAAACTTTTTCACAAATACTTTTTGAGCGACCCATTACACTTTTTGGATTTACTGCTTTATCAGTACTAATAAATATAAATTTTTTAACTTTTTTTGATATAGATATT
>CAJQTI010000010.1 GCA_905618915.1 uncultured Candidatus Pelagibacter sp.
TCTGCAAACTTTTTTGGGTTTTTCTTAATCCAACTCTTGGACCATTCAGTAAAAGCTATCTTGTAGTTGCCGTGCTCATACTTGGTTTGGTTAGTTTTTTTAGTCATAGTTATTTACACTTTCTTTTGAACCGAAGAATTCCTGCTAACAAACGCGACTAAATTTATGTCCCGTTGATCTCTTGGTTTATTTTTTAGTTTATTTTTATTGAGCCAATCCAGGAATACGATTGGGTCCCATAATGCTCTGCCACCAATTATTCTTAAGCCCATATTCCAATCATCTTTGCCCGCTTTTCTCCATTGGGTTTTCCAATAGTTCAAGTTAGAGATTGTTATCTGGAGATCCTTTAATAGGTTCTCTGTCGTTAATAGTTTGCTCTCGAAATGGTAATTTAACATATGAACGCTTATAGATAATTTCTGTTAAAGCGTTTAGGGTTAGTAGTCCGACAGGGTGGGGAATAGTCTAGCTGTTAGTAGACGAAATCTATCTCATCTAATCTTTTTATCAGTTGGGATTTAATTACATTGTTTTTGTAATAATCATTCTGCCAATCTGGATCTTTTATTTTTTCTCTCCAGGCGTTGCTGTTTTTATATTTCTTCATCTTCATAAAATGGGGCTTCATTAAATCTGGAAATTTCTTATGCAGCAGTAATTGGTGCCAAGCTTTCCACATTGTTAATTTTCTACCTTTGGAAATTTGTAATAGCTTGCCGTAAATAACAAACTCAATACCGATATCTAATCTTGGCTGACCTTTTGGCTTCCGTAATATTCCTCTTGATGTAAAGAGAGATCCAATGCCTGCTCTAACTTTGTCGTTGCCCATATGTTAGAGTTATAACATTCCTCACATATAAAACCAGATTGATTTCCGAGAGTAGAGGGGCGAGAAACGGGTTTCTTCTTTTCACAGTTCAAGCAAATAGGACCTTTGATCAAGGGACTTATCATGTTCCCGTCCTCTTCTTAACAAAGGTAAATACTTTTGAAGTTTCAGAAGCCCAAGCTCTTCTAGTTTCAATACCAGGTTTATTATAAGATCTTCCTATTTGACTTAAGTCTTCATGTCTTGATGTTTCAGCAGTAATATCAGATCTACCTTTGTGAACTTTCTGCGATAAAGTTATATAACTTTTTCTCAATACCTTTGGCGCATAGATAAGAGTTGGATCTTCGGATTTGTATCTCATTAACTCTCTTAACCTAGGAGTATAAGTTTCATCTGATCCTAAATGAGACTTGTGAGATTGTTTGTGGTCCTTACTAAAATATTTAGAAGCACTCCATTTTGTTGTTCCAAATAACCAAGGGTGATCTTTCATCTTGTAATATTCCAAGCCAGGTCTTTCTCCCATACTTAAAATATTACGAAATAGTATCTCTAGTTCTGGTGTAATTGGCTGTAATTTATATTTTCTGTTTTTAGAAATACCCATTGGAACTACATAGGTAAGCTTATTCCAATCTATGTATTCTTTCTTGTATTTCATAGCCTCTGTTTTTCTTATCGATGTTAGCAATAAAAATTGATGCAGCTCTGCCGCCCAAGGAAATTCTTCTGACAATTCCTCACAACTCTCCCAGAATATATCCAGAACTTTTGGATCTTCTATTGCCTCATCTTTATAAGGATCTGATTTCTTTGCTTCCTTTTTAATATAAACAGTTTTTAAGTTAAATGGACATGCACCAGGATTTGTTCCAAGCCAACCTTGTTTACGGGCCCAAATCCACAACGATACAAATACCTTTAAATAGTTTTCTTTAATTGTTTCAGAAGATACATCACCTAACCAATGCTCCAGATCTCCAGGCTTCAAGTCTTCTATTAAACTCTTACCTAGATCCGTATCATAAATTGCTTTATTTTCAGAAGCGCTGATAGTGTAAGTGTGTTTCTTTCTTCTATTATAATATTGTCTATCCTTTTTTACACCACGACCAGGTGGATATTTTCTAAATAGATCTTGCCAATCTCTTTTTTCCAATCCAGTGAATACATTTTTAAATTGTACCATTCCTGAATTTGCAAACATTAATGTCGGATCATTATCTGGAACTAAATTACTAGACTCAACTATCCTGTGATTATTCTTTTCAAAATAATCTAAAAAAGTTGTTCTAATTTGATTTAGTGTTTTGTCAGCCATACATTTAAAATACAGCTTTTTTATTTGATGTCTAGATAAGTGTAGGGAAAAAAGGCGCTTAAATTAGGCACTTGAGGGACACACTACCTCACACTACCTCAC
>CAJQTI010000011.1 GCA_905618915.1 uncultured Candidatus Pelagibacter sp.
TATCTTCTTTTTTTTTAAGAATTCTAAAAAATATAATTAATGGAGAAAATATTAACAATATAGCTATTAATATTTGATATAAAAAAAACATTATCCTTTTTGAATTTGTTTCTCGTAGAAATTTTTATAAAGTTTTGAATTATTCAATAATTCATCATGCTTGCCATTTGCAACAACTTTTCCAGCATCTATGATGTAAATTTGATCTGAATTTAAAATTGTTGATAGTCTATGAGCTATTACAATAGTAGTTTTATCTTTCGTTAATATTTTAAGAGCATCTTGTATTTTGCTTTCTGTTTCTGCATCCAGTGAGGATGTTGCTTCATCTAAAAGAATTATTGGACTTTTTTTAATCATGGCTCTAGCTATCGAGAGCCTTTGTTTCTCACCTCCTGATAATCTAACTCCATTTTCACCTATTATAGTTTCATATTTATTTGGTAATTTATCTATAAAATCATGTGAATAAGAAAACCTAGAGGCTGCTATAATTTCTTCATCCGATGCATCTTTTTTAGCATATGCTATGTTATTCTTTATTGTATCATCAAATAAAGTAGTGTCTTGACTTACAAGTGATATTTGATTTCTTAGGGACTTTATTTTTGTTTTATAGATAGATTGTTCGTCAATAAAAATATCTCCAGATTGAGCGTCATAAAATCTAGCTATTAATTTTAATAATGTAGATTTCCCAGAACCACTATGCCCAACCAGTGATGTCATTTTACCTCCAAGCATATGGATATTTATATTTTTTAAAACATCTTCTTCTTCAAGATTGTATTTAAAGTTTATATTTTTAAAATTAATAGTTGAGTTTTTAATATTGATATCTAGAGCATCTTGATGATCTGTAATTTTATTTTTGTTATCAATGATAGGTAAAATTCTAGAAGCAGCTGATAAACCTTGTTTGATAGTCATATTTAAAGTCGAAAGTGCCCTAACAGGCTGATAAGCAAGCATCATTGCAGCAAGAAAAGAGAAAAAACCACCTACATCAATTTCACCTTTTAAGGCTAGTTTTCCAGAGTAATATATTAAAATTGCAATCATTATACCCGTTAGAGTTTCCATAATTGGAGACATTCGAACAAAAATAATATCAATTTTCTTATTCTTATCTTTTAATTGACCTAAATGTTGATCTGCTCTTGCACTTTCATATTCTTCTCTTTGAAATATTTTGATTAATTGATGATTCTTAAATAATTCAATTAAATATGAGTTTAAAGACCCAGATTTTTCTTGAGCCTCAGTTACAACTTTTTTAACCCTTTTACCTAGCGCTTGAGACACTATGCTTGCAATAGGTATCATTATCATGGCAATTAAAGAAAGCTTCCAATTTTGATAAAACATTACAAATAATAAAGCAATAAGAGTTAAGCTGTCTTTAAATAAATTTAAAATAGCTGTACTTAGAAGGGTAGTAATGTGATTTACATCATAAGTAAGATTTGAAATAAATTTTCCAGAATGTTTTTGATCAATCAGCTGTGTATCTGCATTGATTAAAGATTTCACCATTTCTAATTGAAGAACTTTTTTTACTTCTTCAGCAACACTAATCATTATCGTTTTTGCTAAGTAGAGCGCAATACCTTTAACTGCAAACGTTAAAATAATTAAAAATGGAATTAGTAATATTAAAGATTGATTTTTTTCTATAAAAATTTTTTTTATAGCAGGATCTAAAAGCCATGCTATCCCTGCTGTACTTCCAGCAACAAGAATTGCAAAAAAAGCAGATAATAAAATTTGATTCAAAAACTTTTTTGAATAATCTTTGTATAATCTTTTATAGATATCTATACTTTTCATTAGATTTTTCCTATCAGTATAGTGCAAAAAATTATTAATCCAATTTCATTGTTACTTTTAAATATCTTTAGGCAACTTAATGGATTTTTAGAATTAAAATATTTTATTTGATAAAAAAATAAATGAATTATTGTTATTAATAAACTTAAATAAAAAAAATAACTATAATTCATTAAAATACCAACAATTAGAATAGAGAAAATTAGAAAAACATAACATGCAGATATAAAGTTTTTTGGTTTTTTTTTGAATTTTATTGAAGTTGATTTTACACCTATAATTTCGTCATCTTTAATATCTTGAAACCCATATACTGTGTCGTATCCTAGTGTCCAAAATATGGCTCCAAGATAAAAGATAATAGCAACAGTATTTATTTCACCTTGTATTGCCGTCCACCCTAAAATCAAACCATAATTAAATGTTATTCCTAAAAATAATTGTGGCCAATAAGTAAATCTTTTCATTAAGGGATATGTGAATGCTAGAGGCATAGATCCCAGAGCAAGTAAGATTGTTAAGTTGTTAAAGTTAATTAAAACTAAAAATGCGAGTAGACATAAAATTAAAGTATAAAATATTCCTAATTTTACCGAAACTTGATTGGATGCAATAGGTCTATTTTTTGTTCTTGAAACTTTTTTGTCAAATTCTTTATCAGAAATATCATTTACAATGCATCCTGCAGAACGCATTAGAACTGATCCTAAAAAAAATAATGATAAGTAAAAGAAATAATCATTTAAGTTTTTTGAAAAATCATAAGCAAGAGTTAGTCCCCATGCACAAGGCCAAAATAACAACATATAGCCAATAGGCTTTTTTAATCTTGTTAGTTCAATAAAGAGATTTAATTGTTTCATAATAATTTACTTGTAAATAACAAAGGCTAGTTTCATAATCAAATTGATTCGTATGAATATAGATTACACAGTTACAGCATTGATGTTTCCAGCCATTCCTTTATTGATGAGCGTATATAGCAACAGATTTCACTCACTAAGTAAACTTATTAGGCAACTTCATGATGAGCACGTATATGAAAGTCACATTCCACCAGAGTGGAAAAAACAGTTTATAAATTTAAGTGGAAGAATTGTTCTTTTAAAGTGGACTATCATGTTTGCTGCGTTTGGTTTTTTATTTAATATGCTGACTGTTTTTGCTCTTTACCTAAATGAGATTTTTGCTGCTAGAATAATTTTTGGATCTTGCTGTTTATCAATGATGATTTCAATTGTTGTTTTTATGAGAGAAATTCAAGTATCAACAAATGCATTAAAATTGCATATGTCTGATATGGATGTTGATTTAGATTAATTAGGAATAATAACTGCAGGACCAGTTAATAGTCTTGCTTCTAATTCTTCATGAGCTTTTTTAGCATCATCAAGTGAGTATCTTTTTGAAATTTCAACTTTAAATTTTCCAGATAAAATTGCATCAAAAACTTTTTTTGCTGATTCAACTAATTCCTCTCTAGTCATTGTATAATGTGCAATTGAAGGACGAGTAAAAAACAAACCTTTTGCATTAATATGTTTTTTAACATCTATGGTATCAACGTAGCCTGATGCATTACCAAAAGCGACCATCATACCTCTAACCTTTAATGTTTCAATTGATCCATCAAATGTTTTTATGCCAACACCATCATAGACAACATCAACTCCATTTTTACCTACAATTTTTTCTACTTCTTCAACAAAATTTGTATCAGTATAATTTATTACATGATGACACCCATTTTTTTTAGCAATAGCTTCTTTTTCTTTAGAGCCAACTGTTCCAATAACTTCAGCTCCCAATGCATTGGCCCATTGACATAAAATTTGACCCACACCACCAGCTGCTGCATGGTATAAAACTTTATCACCTTTTTTAATTGGGTAAGCTCTGTGTAATAAGTATTCAGCAGTAATCCCTTTAAGCATAATACAAGATGCAATTTCATCTGAAATACCTTCTGGAACTAAAATTAATTTTTCTTGAGGAAATAATTGTTTTTCTGAATAACTTCCAATTGGCATTGAAGAGTGAGCCACTCTATCGCCAACTTTAAACAGATCAACTTCAGAACCAACTTCTTCAATTATTCCGCATGCTTCTAAACCAATTCCACTTGGTAGAGGAATAGGGTACAAACCTGTTCGGTGATAAACATCGATATAGTTAAGACCAATTGATAAGTTTTTTATTAAAACTTCTTTTAGACCTGGTTTACCAATCTCAATATCCTTGACCTCTAAAGTTTCGGGACCACCAAATTTTTCTATTTTAATAGTTTTCATTATTTTACAAATGTATCATTATGATAATCTTGAACTGCTTGCAAGATCTCTGCTTTAGTATTCATTACAAATGGACCTCCTCTAGCAATAGGTTCGCCAATAGGTTTTCCAGATATCAATAAAAACTTAGCTTTAGTTAAGCTAGAAACTTTTAATTTTTCACCTCTAGTTAGGATAATTAAAGTAGAATCTTTAACAGCATCATGATCTTGATTTCCAATTTTAATTTCACCTTCAACTAAATATATTAATGAATTGTGAGTTGAGGGAAGATCAAAATTAAATTCTTTTCCTTTTTCAAGCTCTACATCAAAATAAACAGGTTCAACATTGTGACCTTTAACAGGTCCTTCTGCATCTTCAAATTTTCCAGCAATCACTTTGACAGTTTTATCGTCGTCTTTATAAGTGCTCATTTTGTCTGCATCAATATAAATGTACTCTGGTTTAGTCATTTTCAATTTAGCAGGCATGTTTACCCATAATTGAAAGCCATGAAGCTTACCTTCTTTCATTGCAGGCATTTCTGAATGAATGATGCCACTCCCAGTTTTCATCCACTGAACATCTCCAGCAGTCATTATTCCTTCACCACCTGTACTGTCTTTATGTTCAAAGTCACCAGCAAGCATATATGTTACTGTTTCAATTCCTCTGTGAGGGTGAGGAGGGAATCCGCCGATGTAATCATCTTTATTTTCAGAACCAAATTCATCTAACATTAAAAAAGGATCATGATAATCAATAAGATGAGTACCAATACTTCTCTTTAATTTAACACCAGCACCATCTGATGCTGCAACAGGTTCTATTATTTTTTCTACTTCAATTTGATTCATGATTATGTTCGATTACCTTTAATTAAAAAATAAACTCCACCAATTAAAAGAAATATTTGTTCACTGGTAAATAGTTTTGTTGTGAAGAACCAGTCTTTGTGAGCAAAGATCAGTATAGTTATCATTAAGATAGTTATGTTTAATCCTGATAGTCTTGTGAGCATATTTCCAAAAGGATTTTTAATAAAACCACTTATTATTAGCACCAATCCTGTCAACAGTTCAGACAAGGCAACAGTCGATGCTAATATAGGTGACAGACCAAAATATTCAATTAACCCTTGAGGAGGTAGTGGGAATTTTTTTGCACCATGAATAATAAAAGCTATCCCTATTCCAAATCTAAAAATTAAAGAGGCTAATCCATCTATGTTTGAAAAAAAATTATTAACTTTATTATTTAAATTCTGCATTTTATCCTTTATTTTTTATTATGTGATCCATCACAAAATGGTTGATTGTTAGTTTGTTTACAAGCACAAAAAAACATTTTTTTAGTTTCTTCAGCCTTGTATGCCAGAGGTGTAAAATCTGTACCTTTATGTGATCCATCACAAAAAGGCTGCTTTGCACTTTTTCCACATGAACACCAATAATAAGATTTATCTTTTTCAACTTCAACAGCGATTGCACTTTCACCTGCTCTTTCTCCATTAATCATATTTACCCTTTCGATTTATTTGACTTGTACATAGTGCTTTGTTATGAGTATTGCAATAACGCATAATAATCATACTAGTATATAAAAACATACCATGAAAAACTTAATAGATTGTCCAGCAGAAAGAGCAGTTTACTTTCTTGGAGGTAAATGGAAAATTAGAATTTTGTTTAGTTTACTCCAAAGTAAAAAAATTAGATTTGGTGAGCTTAAAAAAGGATTGAAAACCATTACACAACAAATGTTATCCAAGCAGCTAAAGGAATTAGAAGGAGATGGAATAGTTAATAGAAAAGTTATTCAAATAATGCCTCCAAAAGTTGAGTATTCACTAACTGAATTTGGCTTTTCGGTTATGCCTATCTTAAGATCTTTTTCAGAATGGAATAAAAGAAATACTCGAACTATCTCAGTAAAACTAAATAAGAATTTTGAAGAAAATAGAATTAGATAATATCAAGTAGCTGTTTTAAGTTTTTAACTTCTTCTGTAGGTTTGTAATCAAGATTATCAAAAATATTATCATTTCTGTTCACCCAAATAGAATTGTAACCATAATTTCCACCGCCAGATACATCCCAAGTGTTTGCACTTAAAAATGCAACTTCATCTTTTTGTATTTTATATTTTTTAATTGGCATGTCGTAAACTTTTGAATCTGGTTTATAAATGCCAACTTCTTCAATTGAAAAAATATTATCAAAGATATTTTCTAAATTATTACTTTTAACTAAGTCATTAAGAAGAGCAGGTGTCCCATTAGAAAGAATTCCTAGTTTATAATTTTTATCTTTAAGTTTTTTTAAAACCTCTGGTACCTCTGAAAAAGTAGAAAGTATTTTATAAAGATCTAATAATTCATTTTTCATTGAAATATCAATTTCAAATGCCTTCATTGATTTATCCAAACTGTCCTCTGTGATTTGCCAAAAGTCTTTATGTCTATTCATTAAACTTCTAAGCCAAGTATATTCTAATTGAGTGGTACGCCAGTAATTTGCAAAACCTTCCCACTTATCACCAATTTTATCTTTACATTTTTCAGCTGCAGAATTGACATCAAATAAAGTTCCATATGCATCAAAAATTATTGCTTTAATATTATTCATAAATTAAATTAAAATTAATGAGTAATATTAGATTATTTTTTAAAGAAAGTTTATCACTTAATTTAATTGCTAAACTTGATAAATCACAATCACATTATGTAAGCAAAGTAATGAGAGTTAAAGAGAGTGAAGTTTTCTCTTTATTTAATAGTAGTGGAGAGTGGGAGGCAAAAATTTTAAGTATATCTAAAAGTATTGTTGAATTTAATATTATAAAACAATTAAGACAAAAAGAAAGCACCAAAGAATTGTGGTTAGCTTTTTCACCTATTAAATCAAATTATTTTAATTTCATGATTCAAAAAGCAACAGAGTTAGGAGTGACTAAATTTTTACCAATTATATTTGATAGAACAATAGTTAGAAAAATTAACAAAGAAAGATTAGAAAAAGTAATTATAGAAGCTGCTGAACAATCTAATAGAATTAATGTTCCATCTATTGAGGAGCCTCAGTCTTTAAGAGATTTTTTAAGCAATGAAAAAATGGATTTAATATTCACCGATCTAAACTCTCAAAATAAAAAGTTAGATTTAGAAAAATTAACTAGCAATCCAACTTGTGTTATAATTGGTCCTGAGGGTGATTTTTCAGAAGAAGAAAGAAAAGAGATTCTTACATTTAAGTACGTTCAGCCAATTAAAATAAATGAAAACATATTAAGATCTGAAACTGCTGTAATTTCAGCGTTATCAATTGTTAATTACGTAATTAATTGATATTTTGTCGCGAAAACTAAAGTTTAATTTTTTAAAAGACACTTTATATAGAGTGTGAGAAATGAAAAAATTTATATTTACAGCTTTAACTACTATTTTTGCAACAAGTGCATTTGCCAATCAACCTAAAGAATGGCAATTAGGATTTCAAAATCCAGCCTCTGATGGAATGAGAGATATTGTTAGTTTTCACAATAATATTCTGCTTCCAATAATTATTGCTATCACTGTTTTCGTTTTATTTCTTATGATCTATACTTGTATAAGATTTAGAGCATCAAAAAATCCAGTTCCATCAAAAACTACTCATAATGTTGCGGTAGAAGTTTTGTGGACATTAATTCCATGTTTAATTTTAATCGTAATGGCGGTCCCATCATTTAAACTTTTATACAAGCAAGATACGATCCCAAAAGTTGATGTAACAATCAAAGCTACCGGTTATCAGTGGTACTGGGGATATGAATATCCTGACGAAAATATTATTTTTGAATCGTACATGATTAAAGAAGAAGAATTAAAAGAAAATCAACCAAGACTTCTAACTGTTGATAATGAAATCGTTGTTCCAGTTAATAAAGTTGTTAAAGTTTTAATTACTGCAAATGATGTGTTGCATGCTTGGGCGCTACCATCTTTTGGAGTTAAAAGAGATGCGGTACCTGGACGAATAAATGAAACCTGGTTTAAGGCTGAAAAGGTAGGAACTTATTATGGTCAATGCTCTGAGCTATGTGGAATACAACATGCATTTATGCCAATCACAGTTAGGGTTGTGACAGATGAAGAATATGCGCAATGGTTAGCAGAAGCTCAAATGAAATTTGCGAAAGAGCCAATTACAGAAAACGAATATAAAAAACTAGCGAGTAAATAAAAATGTATACACAAACAGCATCACACGACGATCACCATACACCAACAGGTTGGAGACGTTGGGCTTATTCAACTAACCATAAAGATATAGGAACAATGTATTTAATTTTTGCAATTTTTGCAGGAATTATTGGTACAGCTTTTTCAGTATTAATGAGAATTGAATTAATGCACCCTGGTGATGGAATTTTAGGTGGAAATTATCACCTATATAATGTGTTGGTTACTGGTCATGGTTTAATTATGATTTTCTTTATGGTCATGCCTGCAATGATTGGCGGATTTGGTAATTGGTTTGTGCCCATTATGATTGGTGCACCTGATATGGCTTTTCCAAGAATGAATAATATTTCTTTTTGGTTGTTACCTGCTTCATTTATTTTATTACTACTTTCAATTTTTGTAGATGGCCCTCCAGGTCAACAAGGTGTTGGGGGAGGATGGACTTTATATCCACCTTTATCATCTAAAGCTGGACAGCCTGGACCTGCAATGGATTTTGCTATTTTAAGTTTACACTTAGCTGGAGCTTCTTCAATTTTAGGAGCGGTTAACTTTATTACGACAATTTTGAATATGAGAACACCAGGCATGACTTTGCATAAAATGCCTTTATTTGCTTGGTCTGTTTTAGTTACAGCATTTTTATTGTTGTTATCATTACCAGTTTTAGCTGGAGCAATAACAATGCTTTTAACTGATAGAAATTTTGGAACTGCCTTTTTTGATGCTCAAACTGGTGGAGATCCTGTTTTGTATCAGCATTTATTTTGGTTCTTTGGTCATCCAGAAGTTTACATATTAATTTTACCTGGTTTTGGAATGATAAGTCATATTGTTTCAACATTTTCTAAAAAACCAGTATTTGGTTATTTAGGGATGGCTTACGCAATGGTTTCAATTGGGATTGTTGGTTTTGTTGTTTGGGCTCACCACATGTACACAGTTGGTTTAAGCACTGACACTAAAGCATATTTTATAGCTGCAACTATGATTATTGCAGTACCAACGGGAATTAAAATATTTTCATGGATTGCAACAATGTGGGGTGGATCAATTTCCTTTAAAACACCAATGATGTGGGCGTTAGGCTTTATATTTTTATTTACCGTAGGTGGTGTAACAGGTGTTGTGCTTGCAAATGCAGGTGTTGATACAGCCATGCATGATACTTACTATGTGGTTGCACACTTTCATTATGTATTGTCTTTAGGAGCGGTATTCGCAATCTTTGCAGGATTTTATTACTGGTTTGGTAAAATGTCTGGTTATGAATATTCTGAAACTTTAGGGCAAATTCATTTTTGGTTAACATTTATTGGAGTTAACCTGGTATTTTTTCCTCAACATTTTTTAGGTTTAGCAGGAATGCCAAGAAGATATGCTGACTACCCAGATGCTTTTGCTGGATGGAATTATGTTTCATCAGTTGGCTCATACATAGCAGTTGGTGGTTTATTAGTATTTTTTGTTAACTTAATTTATTCCTTTTCTAAGAAAAAAGCTGCAGCTCAAAACCCATGGGGTGAAGGTGCTACGACTTTAGAATGGACCATACCATCGCCACCAAATTTCCATACCTTTGATGAGTTGCCGAAGTTTGTGGATGATCAAGATACTGAAAAATCTAATACCTATTAAATTTTAAGAAAATTATTTTTAACAGATAAGATATTATTATGCTGACACCAGACAAAAAAACTAAAAAAAAAAACATCTTTACTGCATTTGGAATAATAGCCTTCATGATATTTCTATTTTTTTTTACTCTCTATAATGTGGGAGTTTTTGACAGACAATTATGATCCAAAAAAAAACGCTTACTCCTATAATTTTAGCTGGAATCTTTTTTATCATGCTTGGCCTTTCATTTGCTGCGGTACCTTTATATGATATATTCTGTAGAGCGACTGGGTTCGGTGGAACTACGCAAATATCAAAAGAGGCACCAGATATAGTTTTAGATCAAAAAGTAAGTGTTCGCTTTGATACAAATGTAAACAAACTACCCTGGAATTTTAAAGTAAAAAAAAATGTTATGGATGTGAACATAGGTCAAGTGAATCGAATCGAATTTCAAGTAGAGAATTATGGCGATGAAACAACTTATGGTGTGGCTGCTTTTAATGTATCTCCATCATCTTTTGGTAAGTATTACAGTAAATTAGGCTGTTTTTGCTTTGAAAAGCAAGTGTTGAAAGCAGGAGAAAAAGCAACATATATAATGACTTTTTATTTAGACCCGGAGATGGTAAATGATCCAAATACTAAAAATATTAAAGATGTAACCATGTCCTATACTTTCTTTTCATCAGATTATTATAACCAATCAAAATTATAAAAATGTCCGCAGAAAAAAAACATGATTATCATTTAGTAGATCCAAGTCCTTGGCCTATTTATGTATCATTTTCTAGCTTATTTTTAGCAATAGGGACTGTCTATTATTTGCATAGTGAAGTTTCCTGGGGAATGTACTTAGGTTTTGCTCTTTTATTTTATGGAGTATACATGTGGTTTAGGGATGTAATAATAGAGTCAGTTGATCATAATCATCATACTCCTGTTGTTAAAATTCACCTTAGATATGGAATGACCCTTTTTATCGCCTCTGAAGTAATGTTTTTTGTTGCGTGGTTTTGGGCTTATTTTAATGCAAGCTTATTTCCTGGAGAGTTAATTGGTAATGTGTGGCCTCCTAAAGATATAGTAACTTTTGACCCTTGGGATATTCCACTTATCAATACATTAATTTTATTACTATCAGGAACTACGGTTACCTGGGCGCATCATGCCTTAGAAGAGGGCGATAAGGAAAGTTTTGTACAAGGCTTGGCAATGACAGTTGTTTTGGGTTTTAGCTTTTCTTTATTGCAGATTTATGAATATCACCATGCAAGTTTTGATTTTTCAGGAAATATATATGGTGCTGTATTTTATATGGCAACGGGTTTTCATGGATTTCATGTTGTTATAGGAACTATATTTTTAGCAGTATGCTGGTGGAGAGGTAAGACCGGTAAGTATAAAGAAGGAGAATTTTTTGGCTTTGAAGCAGCTGCGTGGTACTGGCATTTTGTTGATGTAGTCTGGTTATTTTTATTTGCTTCAATTTACATTTGGGGAAGTTAAGTTTTAACCTTTGAGACATAAATTTATATTTTCAATTTTTGTATTTCTTTTTATTTCAACATTTGTTGCTTTAGGAAGTTGGCAATTAGTTAGATTAAATTGGAAGCTAGAATTAATAAATCAAATAGAAAACTCATTAAAAAATGAACCAGTAAATCTATTAGACCACATACCCACAAACTATTTAAGAATTAAAACTACTGGAACTATAGATTTTGATAAACAGATTTATCTATATAATCTAAATGAAAAAGGACAACCAGGATTTGACATTGTTAGTCCAATAATTATTGAGAATAAAAATTTTTTATTAAATAGAGGATGGATTCCTTTTAATGAAAAAGAAAATGATAAAATTAATATTTTAGCTTCTCCAAATATTACTGGAACACTGAAGAAGCAATTAAAAGCAAATAGGTTTAAACCAAAAAATAATATTCAAGATAACTATTGGTTTACTTTAAATAGAAAAGATATTTCCCAATATATGGGAAAAAATTTTTCTCCATTTGTTATCTATCTTGATAGCAATCTAAACATGCCCAAAGTAAAAACTATTACTGCAAAAATTTCAAATAATCACAAAAAGTATGCAATTACTTGGTTTTCATTAGCTTTTTCCATTCTTGTTTTTTATTTATATTTTAGAAGAAAAAATTACTAAATATTTTAAGTTTATAAATATTTTTTAATTACTTTGTATATATCATCTAATTTCTCATGATGACTAATTCTGTCAATATATTTTCCCTTATTTAATAAAAGTATAGAAGAACTGTGATTGATTGAATAATCACCATCTGCTTTAAAAATTTTTTCGCTCAACACTCCCCATGATTTTGAAAGTGAAAATATTTTTTGAGAATCTCCAGTTATTCCATAAATTTTATTTTTAAATGCATCTAAATAATCTCTAATAACTTCAGGACTATCTTGTTCAGGGTCAATACTTATAAAATATACTTTAAATCTTTCCCTCTCATCATTATTTAGTTTTTCTAAAACCTGATCTAGATTAGATAGCGTCATCGGACATATATCAGGACAATTTGTAAATCCAAAAAAAATTGCAGTTAACGGGCCTTGAAAAGAATTTTCTGTTATAGGTTTATTATTTACATCTTTTAAAACAAAGGATGAACCAGAATATGATGAAATTATATTTTCTTTCTTTTCTTGTATCGAAAATACAATAGGAAGCATAATAAACAAAAAAATTAATAAACACCCTCCTAGAATAGTTATTGAGGTCTTTAATTTCATAATTTAATAGTTATTATAATATATATTAGAATTATGTCTAAATTTTTAAAAAAAGTTTTTGGCACGCTTGCTGATAAACCTTGGGAAAAAGAACAGATCATAACTGACAATTATCACAAAGGTAAAACTTTTGACATATCATTGCAGACTTCAGCAGTCATAGTTATTTTTGGAGTAAGTACTGTTCTATTTACTTTGGTTGTTACTGGTTATCTCTATAGTATTCCTGTAAGCCAAGATACTGGATATTTGCTAAAACCAAATTTATTATGGTTAAATACTTTAGTTCTATTAGCTGTAACTTATTTCTTTAATAAAATTACAAATGATTTTAAAAAAAATAATTTTGATAAGGTTAAAATTAATTTACTTATAGTTGGTTTTTTAAGTTATTTATTTTTATTTGGACAAATATTTTTTTGGTTTCAATTAATGAAAAGTGGAAATTACGTTTCTACAAATAATTATTTTTCGTCTTTTTATATTTTTACAGCACTCCATGGGCTACATCTTTTAGGAGGATTATTTTTTTGGGGAAAAGTTTTTTCTAAAGTTAATAAACTAAGTAAAGAAGATACTATAAAAGAGCAAAAAAGCATTGATGCCTTATCTCTTTATTGGACTTTTTTATTAATTGTTTGGATTGTATTTTTTTTAATTATGTATGTCTTTAATGATACCGTTATTGCTTGGTGCCAAGCGTTACTCAGTTAAATATTTTAAAGAAACAGCATTAAAAAAGTTCCAACAATAATTATAAAAATTAATAAAATATTTACAGATCTTATGTATTTTTTTACCTCTGGTTTTTTTTCTCTCTTTGAAAAAACCCCCGCACCTAATGCAATTACAAGGTAAAAAAGAAATACCAAAACAAGTATAGTTATATAAATACCTAATTTTCCAAACATAATTTAACTCATTATAAGGCCTTATTTGCTCATTTATTAATATATTTTTCTATAGATTCTGTATTTGATTTCAATTAGTCTTATTCAAGAGAGAGACAAATATGCACCCGGGAATTATATTTTTAGGGGTAGTTGTTGGTTCAGTTTTGTTCCACATTTATACTCCATGGTGGTGGACTGACATAGCTTCAAATTGGGGAGCAATGGATGATACAATTAATTTAACTTTTTGGATTGGTGGAGGAGTATTTATTTTAGTTTGTTTGTTCATGGTGTATTGCGTCTTTAAGTTTTCTTATAAAGAAGGCCGTAAAGTTGAATACAAACCAGAGGATCATAAACTAGAAAAAATATTAACTATTGCAACCACCATAGGAGTTATTGCTCTTTTGGCACCAGGACTTATTGTTTATAATAATTATATTAATACCCCCAAAAATGCACTGCAAGTTGAAGTGAATGCTTGGCAATGGGGATGGCAGTATAGATTACCAGGTGAAGATGGAATATTAGGCACTGCTCATGTAGCAAAAATTAGTGACAATAATCCTTTTGGAATAAACCTGGATGACCCAAATGGAAAAGATGATATTTTAATTGAAGACGACGTGCTTCATCTAAAAACAAATAGACCCGTAAAAATTTTATTAAGATCATTAGATGTCTTACATAATTATTATGTTCCACAATTTAGAGCAAAAATGGATGCTATACCTGGGATAATTACTTATTATTGGTTTGAGCCAAATAAAATAGGGGAGTATGAAGTTTTATGTGCTGAATACTGTGGAGTGGGCCATTATGCCATGAGAGCAAAAGTTATAGTTGAAAGTGAAGATAATTATAAAAGTTGGATTAATGAACAAGAAACCTTTTCTGATTTAATTGCTAAGCAAGAAAATAATAAATTAAAAAAAATTCTCATTGTTAAAAATAATGATTAAATAATGTAAAGGAGAAATATGTCAGACGAATATAACCAGAAAAATGCACCTCTTGAAGCGCAGTCTTCAGACACCATATCTGGCACTTCTGGCACTCCATCAAAAGATATTGATTACGTAAGACCTGCGGAGCTCCCAGAACAAGATCTATATCATGGTCATAGCTTTATTACTAAGTGGATTTTTTGTCAGGATGCAAAAATTATTGGAGTACAATATTTTCTTACTGCAGTGTTTACAGGAATTGTTGGTTTAGTACTTTCATGGTTAATGCGTTTACAGCTAGGTTATCCAGATCTAGTTCCATTCATTACTGCTGAACACTATTATCAGTTTGTAACTATGCATGGAATGATAATGGTAGTTTATTTTTTAACAGCATTATTTCTGGGAGGCTTTGGAAATTATTTAATTCCATTGATGGTTGGTGCAAGAGATATGGTTTTTCCATATGTAAACATGGTTAGTTTTTGGATGTTCTTTATTGCAGTTTGTGTTTTGATGGCTAGTTTTTTTGTTCCAGGTGGACCAACAGGAGCAGGGTGGACACTCTATCCTCCTCAAGCAATTTTACCAGGAACCCCAGGTTCAAACATGGGAATTATTTTGATGCTTGTTTCTTTATCTTTATTTGTAATTGGATTTACTATGGGTGGATTAAATTACATAATTACAATTTTACAAGCTCGTACTAGAGGAATGACTTTAATGAGAATGCCCCTAACAATATGGGGAATTTTTACAGCAACTGCTTTAGCGATGTTAGCATTTCCAGCACTGCTGGTTAGTTGTATTATGATGACTTTAGATAAGATGCTTGAAACTAGCTTCTTTATGCCAACAATTGTTCAAGCAGGAGAAGTATTAGATTATGGAGGAGGAAGTCCTGTTCTCTTCCAGCATTTGTTTTGGTTTTTTGGCCACCCTGAAGTTTATATTGTTGCTCTTCCTGCTTTTGGAATAGTTTCAGATTTAATATCGGTTCATGCTAGAAAAAATATTTTTGGATATAGAATGATGGTTTGGGCTATTGTTGGTATTGGTGGCTTAAGTTTCTTTGTTTGGGCTCATCACATGTATGTTAGTGGAATGAATCCATGGTTTGGGTTTTTCTTTGCAACAACTACACTCATTATTGCAGTACCAACTGCATTAAAAGTTTATAACTGGATAATAACACTATTTCGGGCCAATATAAGAATGAACACTGTGATGCTTTTTTGTTTAGGCTTTATTGTTACTTTTGTAAATGGTGGAATTACTGGAATTTTTTTAGGCAATGTTGCTGTAGATATTCCACTATCTGATACTTATTTTGTGATAGCACACTTTCATATGGTTATGGGTATTGCCCCGCTTATGGTAATTATGGGAGCTGTTTATCATTGGTTTCCTTTAGTCACAGGAAGAATGTTAAGTGAAAAATTAGGTAAGTGGCACTTCTGGTTCACTTTTTTAGGAGCTTATTCTATTTATTTTCCCATGCACTATCTAGGTTTTATTGGGGTGCCAAGAAGGTATTTTGAAATGTATGATAGCCCTTATGTAGCCTCTGCGACAGGGTTGAATGAATTTATAACTGTTGCCGCTCTAATTGTTGGCTTCTCACAGCTTATATTTATTTACAATATAGTATCAAGTTTGAGTATTGGAAAGCCAGCTGGAAAAAATCCCTGGAAAGCAAATTCTTTAGAATGGTTAACTCCAGAAGTGCCTCCAGCTCATGGTAATTGGGGAGAAAAATTACCAGTCATTCATAGATGGCCTTATGACTTTAATGTACCAGGAGCAAAAGAAGATTATATAACTCAAACAACCCCACCAAGTGAAGTTATAAGTGCGGAGGTTGAAAAAACATAATCAATTTATATGTCAGATAATTCATTAAACAATTTACCTGGAGGTTTTAAGGGCATGTCCCATGATATGGGATCAGATCAAACTGCGTTTAAAGGTGTTCAGTGGGGTAAGGTTATGATGTGGATTTTTTTATTAAGTGACACTTTTATATTTAGCTGTTTTTTAATTTCATACATGAAAGGAAGAACTTCTACTGTGGTGGATTGGCCAAATACAAGTGAGGTTTTCTCATTACATGTAGGTGGGGTACCTGTTCCATTGTTATTAATTGCAATTATGACATTTGTTTTAATCACAAGCAGTGGAACCATGGCACTTGCAGTTAAATATGGATATGAAAAAAATAGAAAAATGTGTGGTTGGCTGATATTAGCTACAGCCATAGGTGGCCTTACTTTTGTCGGCATGCAGGTATTCGAATGGTCAAAATTAATACACGAAGGTGTTAGACCATGGGAAAATCCATTTGGAGCCAAACAATTTGGATCTTTCTTTTTTATGATCACAGGTTTTCATGGAACACATGTATCGATTGGGGTGATATTTTTATTTATTTATGCAAGAAAAGTTTTTAGAGGTGATTTTGATAATGGCAAAAGGGGTTTTTTTACGACTATGAAATCAGATTATGTTGCAATAGAAATTTTAGGTCTCTATTGGCATTTTGTAGATTTGGTATGGGTATTTATATTTGCTTTTTTTTACTTATGGTAAAATAAACTATGGATGAGATACAAAACAAAGAACAGTCTACTTCAACACACAAGATAGGAATTTATCTGTGGATTTGGGGGTTATTATTTGTGCTTAGTTTTTTCTCTTACATGGTTGACTGGTTTGCATTTCAAGGGTTTTTAAGGTGGACTTTAATCTTAATATTTATGTTTCTTAAAGCTGGTTTAATAATGGCTTTCTTTATGCATCTATATTGGGAGCGATATGCCTTAGTTAATATTCTTTTGTGGCCAATGACAGCAATAGCTGGTTTTATTATACTCATGGCGGCAGAAGCAAAATACACTGTTTTTACAAGATTATTATATTTTTTTATAGGAGGGTAATTTATATGACGGGCTATACTGTACTTGCTGGAGTGTTAATATTTTTTGTACTTTTTATTTACGCAACATGGTTTAGCACTCAATTAAAAATAGAAGCTCAAAAAGAAAAGAGTGCGTCAATTAAAATTAATCCTTATGACAATTTGCCTCTCAGTAGAAGATTTATTGATAAAAAAAATAAGCAAGTTGGATTTTTTGATTTAGGTAATCATATTTTAATTATTGGAATGGTGCTATCACTTATATTTATTTTAATAAATGTAGATTAAGTGTAGAATAGATTTATCCAATATGATTATAAAAAAAACTGCTCCACTAAATATAAATATTTATATTAAATCTTTATATTTGCTAATGAAGCCAAGAGTTATGTCTCTTGTTATATTTACATGTGCAGTCGGTCTTTTAACCTCTAATTCGAATATAAGCACTATTGATGCCATGATAGGTATAACTTTAGTTGCCCTAGGTGCGGGAGCTGCTGGATGTTTAAATATGTGGTACGAATCAGACTTAGATGCACTCATGACAAGAACATGTTTGAGACCAATTCCAACTGGTAAAATTAACAGAAAACAAGCTCTTACTTTTGGCATATCGTTGTCAGTTATTTCAGTTGGAGCATTAAATTATTTCACAAATTTTTTATCAGCATCTTTGTTATTTTTTACAATATTTTTTTATCTTTTTATTTACACAATATGGTTAAAAAGAAAAACACCTCAAAACATTGTCATAGGTGGAGCTGCAGGAGCATTACCGCCAGTTATAGGATGGACTATAGCCACCAATACAATTAGTTTAGAGCCACTAAGTTTATTTTTAATAATTTTCTTTTGGACGCCATCACACTTTTGGGCTTTGAGCCTATATAAAGCTGATGATTATAAAAAAGCTAAAATTCCAATGCTACCTTTAACCGATGGTATAGAAAAAACAAAGGTATACATTTTAATTTACTCTTTATTAATGTTGCCTGTTATTATTTTTCCATATTGGATTAATTTTTCAGGCTTAATCTACTTGTTACCAGCATTAATCCTTACAATTTATTATAATTTTATTTGTTTTGATTTATATCTATATAAAAAAAATAAATTTGACTTGAAGAAAGCCAAAAAGGTCTTTGGTTATTCAATTTTATATTTATTTTTAATCTTTGTATTATTTTTAATGGATAGTTTAATTTAAATATTGTGACAGAGTATTGTTTTAACTAATTATATTTCTTAAATCTAAATATTCATATTTTATCAATAAGCAAATTATTGTGAAAATAATAGTCGTAATAACAATGGAATAAAAAGCCTTTTTAAGAATTTTAGGATTTTCAGGTGCTCCAACCTCATTTGCTGGGATTAAAAATTTTCTTTTTCGATTAACATCTATTGGCAATATAGAAAAAAATACTACTAACTGAATAATTAGATACATTGTAATTAGACCAATTGTACTCAATTTACCCCCCTATATCTTTGTTATTAAATGGTATATAATTAATCATTAAGTTAAAAGATAATAAGTCATTATGTACAATTATATTCTTACTAGTTTGTATTTGTAAGCTCATTTTTATTAGCCATTTTTTTACAATTAATATATTTTTATTTTAGAAAAAAAATTATTACATGAAATACATAAGTACTAGAGACAACTCAAAAGAATACAGTTTTGAGGAAGTATTCATCAAGGGACTAGCAGATGATGGTGGCCTGTTTATCCCTAAAGAAGTTAAAAAATATAGCACAGAGGAGCTTGAAGCACTAAGTGGCTTAAGTTACCAAGACTTAGCAAAAAAAATAATCTATCCTTTTATTGGAGACTTTATATCTGAAAATGAATTGTCAGATATTGTTGATAGATCATATTCAGTATTTAGAAAAGATAACACAGTAGATTTAATTAAAGTAGGTGATGTGAAACTTTTAGAGTTATTCCATGGCCCCACACTTGCTTTTAAAGATATAGCGATGCAGTTGCTTGGGAATTTCTATGAATATTATTTAAAAAAAACTAATAAAAATATAAATGTTATTGTTGCAACATCTGGAGACACTGGTGCTGCAGCAATAGATGCGATTAAAGGGAAAAAGAATATGAATATATTTGTTCTTCACCCACACAACAAAGTTTCATTAGTTCAAAGAAAACTAATGTCGACTGTTAAAGAAAAAAATGTCTTTAATATAGCAATAGAAGGCAACTTTGATGATTGTCAAAACTTGGTTAAATCAATGTTTGCAGATAAAGAGTTTTCTAACTCAATTAATATGTCTGGAGTTAACTCGATAAATTGGGCAAGAATTATTGCACAATCAGTCTATTATTTTTATACATATTTCCAGATTAAAGATGATAGGCCAATTAATTTTTCAGTACCTACGGGAAATTTTGGCGATGTATATGCTGGGTACCTATCCAAAAAAATGGGTTTACCAATCAATAAACTTATCGTTGCAACAAATCAGAATGATATTCTACACAGAGCAATTTCTAGCGGAAGATATGAAGCAGAAGTAGTTTTAGAAACAAATTCACCAAGTATGGATATTCAAATTGCAAGTAATTTTGAAAGATTAATTTATGATTTGAATGACTTTGATGATCATGAAACACAAAAAGTCATGAGTGAAATTAAAGAAGATGGTAAATATATTATCCCAGAAGATAAGATGAAAAAAATTGATAGAGACTTTTTATCAGCAAGTATAAATGAGAATGAGGTTTTAGACATTATTAAGGAGGTTCATGTTATGCACAACATTGTATTAGATCCTCATAGTGCAATAGGTTTTGGAGCTTTAAAAAAAGTTAATATAGAGGGTAACAATATTGTTTTAGCAACAGCACACCCATGTAAGTTTCCAGAGGCTATAGATAAATCAATTGGTATTAAACCAAGCTTACCTGAAGAATTAAAGTATGTGATGGATGAAAAAGAAAACTACGATATTATTGCGAACAACCTAAGTAAAACTAAACAATATATTAAGGAAAAAATACTATGAAATTAAAAGAAAATGAAATAATCCCTAATTCTGAATTTTTTACTATGGAAGATGGAAATCCCATTAAGAAAAATACTTTTGAGTTTTTTAAGGATAAGAAGGTAGTTTTATTTGGTTTACCGGGTGCTTATACATCGGTTTGTTCAGCCAAACATTTACCTGGATACGTTGATAATTATGAAAAATATAAGGCAAAAGATGTAGATTTAATAGTCTGTATCTCAGTAAATGATCCATTTGTAATGGAAGCTTGGGGCAAAAGCCAAAATGTTGGAGATAAAGTTTTAATGATGGCAGATCCATTTTTAAGTTTTACGAAAGCAATAGGTGCCGATGTTGATAAAAGTGCCCGAGGCTTAGGTGTAAGATCAAATAGATACACAATGTTAATAGACAATCTTAAAGTAATTAAATTACAAGAAGAAGAAGATGCTGGTGCATGTGAAGTTTCGGCTGCCCAAAATTTTTTAAATTTAGTTTAATTCGGCAGCTTGTTTAGCTAATAAATCAACTTCTTCATTTAGAATATTGCCAGCATGAGCCTTAACCCATATCCATTTAATTTTATGAGATTGATTTAATTTATAAAGCTGAGTCCAAAGTTCTTTGTTTTTTACTGGTTCCTTTTTAGAAGTTAACCAATTGTTTTTAATCCATTTATGCACCCAATCAGTAATACCTAATTTCACATATTGGGAGTCTGTATAAATTTCAATAGGTTGCTGTTCTTTTATTTCCTGAAGCGCTTTAATTGGAGCCATTAGCTCCATCTTATTATTAGTTGTGTCTTTAACGCTTCCACTGATTTTTTTAATTTTATCATTAATATTGATGATTGCGGCCCAACCTCCATTACCAGGGTTATTAAGGCAAGAACCATCAGTATAAATTTTTATCATTATTTATAATAATCTTTATAGGTATTCAGATTGTTATGGATGATTAGTTTTTGAAAATATTCGTTAGGTTCTTTGATTTGAATTAGAGCAGTTTTAGGAGTATTAAAATAATCATAAATTCTAGTTAGTAGGTATCTTAAAGCTGCCCCTCTACACAATATATTTAATGAGCCCTTCTCTTTTTTTGAAATACTTCTTATAGTTTCATATCCATCAATTAAGTGTTTAATTTTTTCATTATTCATTACAAAAGAATCTCTTTTTTTATCAAAACATAGAGCATTTATACAAATTGCAATCTCATACATTAGGTAATCGTTGCTTGAAAAATAAAAATCAATAAATCCAGAAAATTTATTTTTATTAAAGAAGATATTATCTATAAATAAATCTCCATGAATAATTCCACTGGGTAATTTTTTTGGCCACTGATTTTTAATATCTTTTAAGCATACATTAAGAGTAGGTTTTAGTTTTGGAGCTATTTTATTGGACGTGAATTTTATACTTTTTAATAAACCACCTAATTTATTAATAGACATAGAGTTTTGTCTATATAACTTTATTTTAGCGGCAGCCCTGTGAAATTTTGCAATATTTTTACCAATATCAAAACAATTTTTATAACTAAGAGTCGCCTTATCTTTTCCCTTTAAAAAAGTCACAATACTAGCAGGTTTATTTTGAATTTTACTTAAGTGCTTACCATCACCATTCTTTAATGGTTTTGGGCAAATAATTTTTTTTTGATTTAGTTTTTCCATTAAGTTCATAAAAAAAGGTAAATCTTTTTTTTGAACTCTTTTTTCAAAAATTGTTAAAATAAATTTTTTTTTACTTGTTTTTAATAGATAGTTTGTATTTTCTATTCCTTTTTTAATTCCTTCAGATTTGATTATTTTTCCTAACTTGTAATCTCTACTTAGTGATAGAAGGTCTTTACTATTTATTTTAGTGTATACAGCCATCTAATTTAATTTTGCAGGAACTTTAAAAACAATATTTTCTTTGATAATTTCAACTTCCTCAATTTTTATTTTAAAATTTTCTTTCAATTTATTAATGAAGTTTTCAACTAAAACCTCAGGTGCTGATGCGCCAGAAGAAATACCAATTGTTTTACAATTTTGTATTTTTTCAAAAGGAATTATACTCTCTGAATGAATTAGTTCAGCATGTTGACAGCCAGTTTGTTCTGCCACCTCAACTAAACGAACTGAATTTGAGGAATTTCTACTTCCTAAAACAAAAAACATATCACATTGTTTGGCAATATTTTTAACAGCTGATTGACGATTGGTAGTTGCATAGCAAATATCCTCTTTAAATGGCTCTTTAATCTGTGGAAACTTTTTTTTAAGAGCTTTTATTATATATTTAGTGTCATCAACAGACAGAGTCGTTTGAGTAACATATGCAATTTTTTTATTATCATTCAATTCATATAATTCAACATCATGCTCATCTTGAATTAAATCAATCGTATCTTCTGGTAATTGTCCCATAGTACCAATAACCTCTGGATGATTGTTGTGTCCTATAAGAACAATATGGTAACCAGCTTTGTGAAGGTTTTCTGCTTCTCTATGAACTTTTGAGACAAGAGGACAGGTAGCATCTACATATTCCATATTATAGCCACTGGCTTCTAGAGGTACTGATTTTGGTACACCGTGTGCAGAAAAAATTACTGGTCTAGTCTTATCTTTAATCTCTTCTAGCTCTTCAACAAATATTGCACCTATTGCCTTAAGACTATCCACTACGTGTTTGTTATGAACTATTTCATGTCGCACATAAACTGGTGCACCATATTTTTTAAGGCTCTTTTTTACTATTTCAATTGCTCTTTCAACACCAGCACAAAACCCACGTGGTGCAGATAACAATACTTTAATTTCTCTATTTTTCATTTTTTCCTAAAAGATACTCAAGTAATATATGAGGAAAGGTTAAAGACGCCAAACCAATAAATATAACTTTTAATATTGCGTCAGTTAATTGATAATAGTTAGACAGAAAATACAGGCTAATAACGAAGAAAATTGATGTTAAAAGTGTAAGCGGTAAAGCTTTTTTAATAAAAATATAAGCACCATTTTTAAAGTTATCTTTATCAAGTTCATTTATCAATGATATCGAATGACGAAAAGAATGTAAAAAACAAAAGTATATTGTAAAAGCAATTAGAGGGGATGCGAAATAATTCAATACAACAATAGAAAGAAAATCAAAAAATATTAAGATATTTAGAATTTTAAAATTATTTATAAAATAATAAGTGTTAACAAGCAAAGAAGTTAATAATGCAAAAGACAAAATCTGATTAGATTCAATAAAATCTAAAAATAGATAAAATTTTTCATCTTGGATTAATAATAATTTAAAAATATTAATAGTCTCTGTAAAATGAAACATCAGTGGAGCGATAATTATCAGAGAACCTTTCAAAAAATAAAGAATTAAATTTGATGCATTTTTATTTTTGATTAAAAACTCTGTATCCTCCTTACCAAAATGATATGAAGCTACTATTAAAAATATAATGAGTGACGTAGTTGGAAATAATAACCAAAACGTAATTATACCAATTACAATTATTGTGTACATCAAGTAAAAAAAATAAGAGTTTTTTATATTATATAGTTGAGTAAGTTTTTTACCCTTTTGATTATCAAGAGCACCGTGTGAAATTCCAATTGAAAGAATAAGAAGCAAGCAAATTATGGGAGAAATATTTAAAAATTCAAATCGATTAATAATTATAGCAAGTGAGATTGATAAAAGAAAAAAAATAATAGAATGATAAAAATTTATCTTATTTATAAAATTATTCATTTTATTTTAAAAGACTTTTAATGAAAATCCATTTAGGCATTTTAAGAATTATTAACAGGTCTTCAAACATACTACTTTTATTTGATAAAAATTTAATAACAGTCTCTGGTGAATTATTAAACATTTTAAAAAATATATTTGACATTTCCTTAGGGTGCCTTTTCAAGACTCTTAAAAATATCTTATCTAAAAATTTATATTTTTTTCTAATCTCATATTTTTTAACATTTTTGATGTTTTCAATATTTTCTCGTATAAATCTACTGTGTTCTTGAATATTTAGGAAAGCATACCCTGTACTTAATCTAGTCATGCCACCGGCAGTGCCAATATTTATTTTATCTTTTTCATTAATGTTTGATGGATAAAACAATGGTATGGCACCTTCTTCTATATAATTAATTTTATAGTTTTTAATATTAAGGTGGTTTTCTATGTAATTTTTTAATTGCTCATCATAATCCATTTCTAAATCATTATTCATGTCTGATAGCCATGTAGTTTCAACTAAAGCCTTGTTTTTTTCATATGGTAATGTGTAGAAGAAATGAACACTATCAAGCTGTTTGCAATCAAAGTCCATCAAATTTACAATCTCATCATCAAAGACATTTTTAATAGTTTCGATTTCAACACCTTTAAAATGTTGCCATAGTTTATTTTCTGTAGACCCTATTAAAGGAACACTGTTAAAAACAAATGAATTATTTAGGCTTATTTCACTAATATTTTTGTAGAAACTGATATTTTGATTCTGTCTAAGTCTAGAATTTATTTTTTCATAGAATAATCCACTATCTATAGATTGATAAGGTAGTTTATTACATTCTAAAAAATTAGTTTTATTTGGTATATTTATAGAGATATTTTTCCAACTTTTCTTTACACAATCTTCAAAGTTATGATCTACAGTTTTCCAGAAAGACCAACTTTTATCTCTTTTATATTCTAACCTTGGCTCAATAATTGCCAATGTTTTATCTTTAAGTTTATTATGAATTTCTAATTCATATGCCAAAGATAATCCAGCACAGCCACCACCTATTATTATATAGTCAAATTCTTTCATTCAGATCTATTTCTTCGTTGATTAGTAGATGTTCATCACTCATATAATTACTTTTATCTTTTGTTATTAAAAGTTTTATCAAATCTATTAGAGACAAAAATGTTTGATAAATCTTTCCAAAGTTATCAACATAGACTTTTCCTGCTTTATTATAACCTTCTATATTACTTGTCTTTAAAATTTCATTACCTATTTTTCTATAAACTCTTCTAGCAACCAATATTGCAAATCTAAAATTAAAAGGGATTTTATTAATTGATGTAAAGCAACTTTTATAAAATAAGTCGGCTAAAGTTAATGTGTTACTTATGACATCAAAATCATGCTGGATATAAAATCTATTATTTTTTGAATCTTCAACAACGTCTCTGGCTATATTTGTTAATTGCATCGCAATACCAAGATTTATAGCTGCAATCATTGAATTCTTACCTTTGACATTTAAAATTTTAGCCATCATTAAGCCTACTGTGCCAGCAACCCTATAAGAATAAATTAATAAATCTTTTTTGCTATTTAATT
>CAJQTI010000012.1 GCA_905618915.1 uncultured Candidatus Pelagibacter sp.
ATTTTCTGTATGCAGAGTAAACTTTAGAGGTGTTGGGAAAAGTGATGGTGAATTTGATAATGGTCAAGGTGAACTAGCTGATGCAGCTGCAGCACTAGATTGGTTAGAACGTGAAAATTTTGACAATTCACAATGCTGGGTTTCAGGATTTTCTTTTGGATCACTAATAGCAATGCAACTATTAATGAGAAGACCAGAAATAAATAGATTTATTGCAATATCACCACAACCAAACGTATATGACTTTTCATTTTTATCTCCATGCCCTACTTCAGGTTTAATGATTTATGGGAAAAAAGATGAATTAGTTCCTCTGGAACATATTACTGATTTGGATAAAAGATTGAGTGCACAAAAAGGTATTAAAGTTGACTTTCAAGCTATAAATGATGCCAATCATTTTTTTACTAAAACAGAAGATGTGTTGGTAAAAAGCTTGGATAAATATATCAAAAAAGAATCTGCTTTATTTTAATCTTAATAGTTTTTAACTAAAATTCCACCTACACAAGATTCTTTTACACCCGTAGTATTAGGATATGAAATTTTTTTCTTAAGTGCAGATCTGATTGCAAGATAAGCAAAAGCCTGTGACTCAATGAAATCTCCATCAATTTTATAATCATCAATTATTTTTAAAGAAATATTTTTTGGTAATCTTTTTCTTATACTATCCATTAACGATAAATTTTTTCTTCCTCCACCACAAACTATTATTAATAACTTTTCATTTTCTTTAGTTTTGATTGATTTTAAAATTGATTGATGAATTATTATTGCAGCAAAATCTACTAATGTTGATAGGCCATCCTCATATGAGAGACCTTTAACAAAACTTAAATCAAAATCCTTTATATCAAATGAAAGTTTTTTTTGATTGCTTATATTGTCAAAATTATCAATTGCTTGATTTAGAATGACTTCACTTGTTTTTCCGGTGTTTGAAGCTTTTCCATTTTCATCATATTTCATTTGTGTGTGTCTTCTAACCCATTCGTCTAAGAGACAATTACCTGGACCTACATCAAAACTTATTAAGTCTTCATTATTCATTGAGACAACAATAGTGATATTTGCAATACCTCCTATGTTTAAAACACAAGCGGGTTTCTCAATTTGATTCTGGTTTACAAGTAAGTTATGAAAGATTGGGGCTAATGGTGCTCCTTGACCCCCATTAAGAATGTCATTTTCTCTAAAGTTATAAACTACTTCTTTTTTTAAAAGACTTGATAATAAATTACCGTCTCCAATTTGTTTTGATATTTTTTCCTGAGCATTATGAAAAATTGTTTGACCATGAAAACCAACTAAATCCACATCTATTCCAACGTTCTTTATAATTTCTTTACTAATTTTGGCATGAAATAATGTAATTTTTCTCTCAAGTTCGCTAATTTGATATGAATTAATTATCAGATCTTTGGTTGAATTTATTTTATCCCTTAGATTTAGTAAGTCTGAATAAATTACCTCATCATACTCAAAATATTTATCAAGTATAGGTTCATAGTTATTTTCACCGTCAGACCTAATAACCGATGCATCAACCCCGTCCATAGATGTGCCGCTCATTAACCCTAAAGAAGTATAAAATTTTTCCATTCTTATTTTTTAAGTAAATATTGTATATTCTAGATAGCATATTTATGAATAAATTTTTAAAAGAATTTAAAGATCGAGGTTTCTTTTACCAGTGTACTGGAGAAGAAAATCTGTCTCAATTATTAGATAAAGAAAAAATCAGAGCTTACATAGGTTTTGATTGTACAGCTGAAAGTCTTCATGTTGGTAGTTTGCTTCAAATTATGTGTCTTAGATTGTTACAAAAACATGGCCACCAACCAATAGTTTTATTGGGAGGTGGTACCACTAGAATAGGTGACCCATCTGGTAAAGATAAAACTAGAAAAATTTTATCTGAAGAAGAAATTGAAAAGAATATAAATAATATCGAAAAAATTCTAAAAAATTTTTTAGATGATAAAGACCCAAAAACAAAACCTATATTTGTTAATAATTATACTTGGCTTAAAAATTTAAATTATATTTCTTTTCTAAGAGATGTAGGAAAACATTTTACAATCAATAAAATGTTAAGTTTTGATAGTGTTAAAATTAGATTAGAAAGAGAACAGTCATTAAGCTATATGGAATTTAACTATATGATTTTGCAAGCTTATGATTTTTTAGAATTAAATAAAAAAGAAAACTGTATGCTTCAAATTGGTGGCTCAGATCAATGGGGTAATATTGTTAATGGAGTCGATCTTATAAAGAGATATTCAAACAATCATGTTTATGGTTTAACGACACCTCTTATTACATTGGCATCAGGCGCAAAGATGGGCAAAACTGAATCTGGTGCTGTTTGGCTAGATAAAAAATTTCTTTCAGCATATGACTACTGGCAATTTTGGAGAAATATTGATGATCGAGATGTCTTAAAGTTTTTAAAAATTTTTACAGATATTAATGTTGATGAAATTGAAAAAATTAAAAATGATAATATTAATGAACTAAAAATTTTACTTGCAAATAAAGCTACATCTATGTTGCATGGTGAAGATCAAGCAAGTAAATGTCAAGAAACAGCAAAACAAACATTTTCTGAAAATTCATTAGGTGATAACCTGCCAACGATTCAAATTAACAAACAAATGTTAGACGATAAAATGAGTATTCTAGATTTAGTAATTTTATCTAAGTTAGAAAGCTCGAAAAGCGAAATTCGGAGATTAATTAAAGGAAATGGAATTAAAGTAAATAGTCAGGCTATTTCTGATGAAAAGTTTTTAATTACTGAAGATTTATTTAAAGATAGTTTAATTAAACTTTCTCTTGGTAAAAAAAAACATATTAAGGTTGAATTAATTTAGTTCTTTTTAATTTTTTCTAGCGTTCTTGTTATAAATCTTGGTGTTAAAGTTTTAATTGGATTAACCGTTGTAGATAAGTTCTTTGGAGGTCCTTTTATTTTAAAACTTACCCCAAAAACACCTTCACCCGTTTTATCACCTATCAATATTTTACCTAGTAATGGAATTGAAGCTATAGATCTATTTATAGTTGTTGCAGGAACCAATGTTCCTCTCAAGCTAACCAATTTTTTGGATGAAATATAACCATCCATTAATATAGAGATAGCAGGTCCGATTGCATACATTTCCTCGATTGTAGTAAGACCTTTTTGACTAGAATATATCATTTCAAAATCAGTGAACCTTATTCCCTCACCAGTTAAAAGATCTGCAATTCCTTGAAGCGATGCTAGGCTTAAAAGCTTAGCAAAAACAGGTACTTCTTTAACTTTAAAATTATCAATAATTAATACAGAATTAGAAACACCATCTTTTTTTATAGAATTAAAATTTAAATAACCTTCCTCGAATCCTTTTATGAAATCATATCTTTTAATCAAAGGTTTTGGGTAGTTTGAAA
>CAJQTI010000013.1 GCA_905618915.1 uncultured Candidatus Pelagibacter sp.
TCCGTAGACACCCATATCTAACTGTTAGTAGTATCAGGGTAGTTAATTAACTAATATAATAAGGGAGAGAAATAATGATTAAAGATAAAAAATCATTAAAGAATTCAACGTCTTCAAGACGTAAGTTCTTTAAGACTGCTGCTAAAGCCGGTGCTGTAGCTGCAGCTACTGTTGCAATGCCAAATATTGCAACTGCAGGAGCTCACGCTACTGTATTAAAGATGCAAGCTGCTTGGCCTTCAGGAGCAAACATCTTTTTTGAAATGGCACAAGACTATTGTAACATGGTTAGCGACATGTCTGGTGGATCACTGAAAATTGATCTTCAGCCCGTTAACTCAATTGTTAAAACTTCGGAAATCGGAGCAGCGGTAAGTGATGGAATAGTTGATATGGGTCACTGGGTGACTGCATATTGGTATGGTAAAAACGCTGCAGCTTCACTTTTTGGAACTGGTCCTTCATACGGAATGTCATCTCAAGAAGTTATGGGATGGATGGAACGTGGTGGTGGAAGAAAACTATATGAAGAAGCAGTAGCTAGTGTTGGATATAACTACACTGGATTCTTTCATATGCCTATGCCAGCACAACCTTTCGGTTGGTTCAAAAAGAATGTAACTAAAGTATCTGATGTTAAAGGTATGAAGTATAGAACCGTTGGTCTAGCGACTAACGTTTTAACTGCTATGGGAATGGTCGTAAGACAGTTACCAGGTGGTGAAATCCAACCAGCAATGAAAACTGGTTTGATTGATGCTGCAGAGTTTAACAACCCAACATCAGACTCACAGTTTGGAATGCAAGATGTCTCTAAACACTATCACTTAGGAAGTTTCCACCAATCTCAAGAGATGTTTGAAATTCCTATGAACACGAAGAGACTAAAAAGCCTTTCACCTGCTCATCAAGCTATCTTAAAAAACGCTGCTTATGCTGCGAATACGGATAACTATTTCAAAGCACTTGTTAGATATTCTGACAGTTTAGCTATGTTGATGAATGAACATAAGGTTAATGTTTACCAAACGTCTGATGCTATTTTAGCTGAACAGTTAAAAGGTTGGGATAAAATTGTTGGAGAATTCTCTGCAAAAGATGCATTCTTCAAGAAGGTTATCGACTCTCAAAAAGCATACGCTAAGAAAGTAATGAAGTACTTGCTGATGAATCAGCCTAATTACAAACTAGCTTATGAAAATGAGTTTGGTCCAATTGGAAAAGTTAAAATCTAATTAGCTTTTAATTAATTTAAAAGAGGGGAGTTTAGGCTCCCCTTTTTTTATAGTATAGTTTTTAAAAAATTAGGGTATTCTATTTAAATCATGATGAGAGCCTACATAAAATTTGCCGACACATTAAGTACTTCAATAGGTAAGGCTTTTTCTTGGTGTATTGTTATTTTGATGGGTGGAACTTGTTACGAAGTAACAATGGCTTATATATTTAACAAACCAACACTTTGGAATTTTGACTTTAGTATGCAGATGTATGGTGCAATATTAATGATGTCAGGAGCTTATTGTTTGGCAACAGAGTCCCATGTTAGAGGAGATGTGATTTACAGATTATTCAAACCAAGAACACAAGGTTGGATTGATTTAATACTCTATTTTATTTTCTTTTTTCCTGGTGTAATAGCTTTAGCATTTTATGGATATGAATATGCGGCACTTGCTTGGAAGATAAAAGAAACTAGCTGGAGTAGCCCAGCACAGATTAATATTTATATGGCAAAATCTTTGATACCAGCAGCAGGAGTATTCTTAACCATACAAGGAGTTGCTGAGGTATTTAGATCAATCATTTGTATTCAGACGGGACATTGGCCTGCAAGAATGGTTGTTGCAGAAGAAACAGAGCAAATTTTAATGAGAACAGCTCAGGACGAGGATCAAAAAGATGTTATTTAGTTTAACAAATCCAGAAGTAGCCATCTTAATGATGGGGATATTTTTATTTGCAGTACTATTGGGTTTTCCAATTGCATTTACTCTAATGGCGATGGGAATAGGTTTTGGATATTATGCTTATTATGATCCTGTTTTAATGGATCATATTTTTGATAATAGAATATTTTCATTATTTGTAAAAAATACCTACACAGTTATGGATAATAATGTCCTCACTGCAGTCCCCCTCTTTTTATTTATGGGGTATTTAGTTGAAAGAGCTGGAATTGTATCAAAATTATTTTTCGCAATAAGACTTGCAGCTCATAGATTGCCAGCCTCAATGGCAGTAGCTGCATTAATAACTTGTACTTTATTTTCTACAGCAACTGGAATTATTGGCGCTGTTGTAACTTTAATGGGCTTACTTGCTTGGCCCGCAATGGTTAAAGCGGGATATGATAAAAAATTTGCATCAGGAGTAATTTGTGCAGGAGGATGTCTGGGTATTTTAATACCACCAAGCATTATGTTAATTGTTTATTCAGTGATTGCACAATTATCACCTTTAAGATTATTTGCTGCAGCAATTTTCCCAGGACTTTTACTTGCAAGTTTATATATAGCTTATGTTGTAATCAGAGCTTGGTTAAATCCATCAATTGCACCTAAGCCAGATGCAGCGGATATTCCACCAAGAGCAGAAATTTTAAAAGAAGTACTAGTTTCTTTTGTACCTCTTTTTGGGTTAATAATGTTAGTACTTGGAACAATTTTAGCAGGAATAGCAACACCAGCTGAGGCTGCAGCAGCAGGAGCATTTGGAGCAATAC
>CAJQTI010000014.1 GCA_905618915.1 uncultured Candidatus Pelagibacter sp.
AGTTTTTTCACCACCTGCGTCTGTCCATTCAGCAAGTGAAAAGAACATTGCTATTTGAGTACTTGACGCAACATACATTCCAATACCAAAAAATAATATGTTTCCAAATGTGTTGTAACCCATCTGTCCACCCTGAACATCCCAAGTCATAGCTAATACAATTAAGATATAAAGAAATGATAACTGAAGTTTGTAAGCTGGGAATATAAATGCTCCAGCTAAACCAAATATTATTAAACCAGCATATAATAAAGTATTTTTATTCATTATTTTAAATACTCTCTTTTTCTCGCTAATTTAAATCTTCTGTAGACTAGTATTATGACTAGTAGCGAGAATACCGCTGCAATTCTAAATTCTGTTCCAAGTAAATAATCTGACCACTCCTCAAATACACCAAGACCCATACCAGATATTGCAACAGCTGGTAAATTTCCAAGTCCAGCAATAATTACGATCATGAAAGATCTAACTGTGTAAGGTAATCCCGTATAAGGGTGAAGTGTAAATGTGATTGCAATACATGCTCCTGCTATTCCACATAATGCTGCATTAATTCCAAAGGTTGCTGCATAAACTTTCTCAGTATCAACTCCTAAAATTTTTGCTGCTCTTGCGTTTTGAGCTGTTGCTCTAATTGCTCTACCTAATTTCGATTTCTTCATGTAGATGACAAGAATAATTGCAGATATTACACAAACTGCTCCTGAAAATATTTTAGCATTTGGAAGTGTAACTGAGTTATTAAATAACATTGTTGTTCCAAAATTTGACTGAGCGACTACTACGTCTGCACCAAACGCAAAATTCATTAACTGTTGGGCTAAAATACTAATTCCAAATGTAGCAAGTATTGAAGTAAACAAATCTTTATCTACTACTTTATTAATAACAAGCTTGTACATTCCCCAACCCACACAATACATAATGATAGGTGATACAATCACTCCAAAGGCTGGGTGAATTCCCGAAAGATACATAAAGTATGCAATGTATCCACCCATGATTACTAATTCTCCTTGAGCAATGTTTATTATATTCATTACTCCCCACTGTAATGCCATTCCATAAGCGATTAATGCAAACAGAATACCAAGAAGTATTCCGTCCATTGACGCTTGAACCATTAAAATAGGAGCTTGGAAAATTAATAAATCCATAAATTCTTTAGATGTTTATAAAAAAATGCCCCCTATTACTAGGGAGCATTTTACATATTAGGTATTATCTTTTTGACCAAGATGGAATTGGGTGCACCAACTCAGCTGATGCCCATTTTGTAGGAGCTACAACTTTGTTTTCACACTTACTACCATCATCGTTACATGATACTTGGAAAAGTACCATTGGCTTAGATACGTTTTGACCACCTGCAGCAAATTTTATGTTTCCATAAAAAGTTTGCATATCAGTTGCAGCTAATGCATCTCTAACTTTTTTAGTATCAAATGATTGTGCTCTTTCGAACGCATCTTTAAAAACTAATAAAGCAGCAGAAGATTCAGCAGCTTGGTATGGTGGTGCATATCCAAAAGCTTTAGTAAAGTCTGCATCATACGTCATACCATCTTTAAAGAAGTTATCCGTATAAGATAGAGACTTGTGCCATTGAGAAGCACAAAGTGCGTACTCAGAAGCTTTACCATGTTGCTTAGATAATTTAGCAGCATCACAGTGAGTCATGGCTAACATTTTCACGTCAACTTTCATCTCTGAGATTTGTCTAACAGCTGTTAAAGCACCTTTAGTATGACCTGAAACTACAAGAACGTCTGGATTAGTAGCTTTTACTTTAGATAAAGTAGCAGCCATATCGTTAAGCTCTTTTGGTAATTTGTCATCTATAATGATTTTAGAACCTGTTCTTTTAGCAGCTTCAACAATACCTAATCTCACATCTTGTGAGAAAGCGTCTTGTTCAAATGCCATAGCAATCTTAACTGGCTTTCCACCATTTTTTTCAACTGCAAGATCAATTGCTACATCAAGATATAAGTTAGCTGGCGCAAGTACTGCAAATAAATATTTGTAGCC
>CAJQTI010000015.1 GCA_905618915.1 uncultured Candidatus Pelagibacter sp.
ATTTACAAAATAATACTTTTTTTTACAGGTTGGAGACCTTACTATTCATTTGCACATAACTTATTTGTGCTTTGTTTTCATATTCCTATATACATTCTGTTTTGTATATATTTTTTAAAATTAAAAAAATTCGATCAATTAGAAATTTTTACTCTTTTGTATGTTTTGTTAAGTGCAATATTTATAGGTATTACATTTGCAGATTGGAGTGGAAGATATATTATGTATATTCTCCCTTTTATGATGCTCTATGCTTCAAAATCTGCGATTGACCTAATATCATTTTTTGTGCGTCGATTTAAAGTTAATCAATAGCAGGTTAGTAATAAATTTTTTGTATTTTGTTTATGTCATTTTAATATTTTAGTAGAAGCACTTTGAGAGGATTGCTCCTACTAATTTACATATTTAGTTAGATCGGGTTTAAAATACTTAGATCCCTTCATAACTTTTCCAGATTCATTATAGATAGGCTTTCCATCCTCTCCCAACTTGCTCATATTTGAGCTTTGTACCTCCTCAAAACACTTGTCAAGATTAATACCAAAAGCATGTCCAGCCCCATAAGTTACATATAATATATCAGTTAAAGCATCAGCAACTTCCAAAAGATCTTTATTTTCCATCGCAACTTTAAGCTCTTCTAGTTCTTCTTTTATTAAATCATATCTAAGACTATTGATCTTTTCAGTGCTGAAAGATGGTTTAGTTTTGACTTCTTGACCAAAAATTTCCATAAAAGTTTTTACTTTGTTAAAATTTGACATTTAGCTCCTGTAAGTTTTTAAAAAATTAATATATAAGTATACTAAATTACTAATTATATATTAATCAATGAAATTAAGAAAAGAATTCGATAGCATCGGAAGTATCAACGTACCTAGTGATAAATATTGGGGTGCATCAACTCAAAGATCTAACAAATTTTTTAATATTGGAAAAATTTTAGTTAATATTTCAATAATAAAATCTATTGCAATCATTAAAAGATCAGCAGCATTAGTTCACTTTAAAGAAAAACAGATCAATAAAAAAATTACCAATTCAATAATTAGAGCTTCAGATGAGGTTATTAAAGGAAAACTAGATGAAAATTTTCCTTTAAAAGTTTGGCAAACAGGCTCTGGCACACAAACTAATATGAATGTCAATGAGGTAATTGCAAATAGAGCAATTGAAATATTGGGTGGAAAGAAAGGTTCAAAAAAACCAGTTCATCCAAATGATCATGTAAATAAATCTCAATCAACAAACGATGTTTTTCCAACAGCTATGCATATATCTGTTGCTCAAGAGACCATATCAAAACTATTACCTAGCTTAAAAACTTTAGAAAAAGAGTTAGCAAAAAAATCTAAGGAATTTAAAAATATTATTAAAATTGGCAGAACTCACTTGCAAGATGCAACACCTTTATCACTTGGACAGGAATTTTCAGGCTATCAGATACAGCTAAAAAAATGTATTGAGAGAATAGAGCTTGCTCTTAAAGAAATATATTTTCTAGCACAAGGTGGCACAGCAGTTGGGACTGGAATTAACTCTAAAAAAGGTTTTGATAAAAAAATTGTTAAAGAAATTGTTAAATATACCAAAATCCCTTTTAAACCAGCTCAAAATAAATTTGCAGAACTTGCAGCTCACGACTCTATTGTAAATTTTTCAGGTACACTAAATACTTGTGCTGTTGCCTTAATGAAAATATCAAATGATGTAAGATTTTTAGGTTCAGGACCTCGTGCTGGATATGGTGAACTAATATTACCAGAAAATGAACCTGGTTCGTCTATTATGCCAGGAAAAGTTAACCCTACTCAATGTGAGGCAGTAACTATGGTTTGTGCTAAAGTAATCGGCAATCATACTGGAATTACAGTTGCAGGATCTCATGGGCATTTTGAATTAAATGTATTTAAACCAATGATTGCTCATAATATACTTCAATCAATAGATCTTATTGCAGATAGTACTAAAAATTTTGCGATATATTGTGTTAAAGGAATAAAAGCTAACAAGAAGAGAATTAAAGAACATCTAGATAATTCATTAATGCTGGTAACAGCACTCGCTCCACACATCGGATATGATAATGCAGCAAAGATTGCAAAGGTAGCTTTAAAAAATGGGACAACGCTAAAGCATGAAACTCTTAAAACAGGCCTTGTTGATAAGAAAGACTATGAGAAAATAGTAGATCCTAAAAAAATGATTTACCCAGCATAAAGGTTA
>CAJQTI010000016.1 GCA_905618915.1 uncultured Candidatus Pelagibacter sp.
ATTAAAGATCCTGAAAAACTAAAATTTATTAATGATGAACACAGTATTTTAAAAGATCAATTAGATAACAATGTTAAATCTGATGAAAAACTTAATACTCTTTTTCAATCTTTAAAAGATATTAATGCAAAGTTATGGGTGATTGAAGATGACAAAAGATTGTGTGAAAAAAATTCTGATTTTACCGAAAACTTTATAAAACTATCAAGAGATGTTCATTTTTTAAATGATGATCGTGCTAAAATAAAATTAGAGATGAATAATCACACAGGCTCTAAGATTAAAGAGATTAAAGAGTATACTTCTTATTGAAAACTATATTTTTTTTCTAAATATTTTATCAAGTTGTGAATGATAAAGGTCATAAACAAATAAATCCCACCTGCTAAAAGAAACACCTCTAACGGTTTGTAAGTCGTTGATACAATGTGTTTTGCAACACCCGTAATATCCATTAATGTTACCGTGCTCGCAAGTGATGTACCCTTCATCATTAATATAATTTCATTACCATAAGCTGGCAGAGACTGTCTGATCGCTACTGGAATTTGAATTTTATATAAAATGATTTTGCTTGAAATCCCTAAACTTTTACCCGCCTCTATAATTCCAGGTTTTATAGTTTGAAAAGCAGATCTTAAAATTTCTGAAGTATAAGCTCCTGTATTTAAAGCAAATGCAATAATTGCACACCAATAAGGCTCTTTTAAAATGACCCAAAGAAAGGTTGATCTTAACCACTCGATTTGTCCAAGACCATAATAAATTATAAATATTTGAACCAATAATGGAGTTCCTCTAAATAAATAAGAATACCCATAAGCAAATTTATTTATAAATGGGTTTTTATTTAACCTTAAAACTGCAAATAAAAATCCAATAAACAAACCTATGATTAAAGATGCTGATAATAATTTTACAGTTATAACTGCTGCACTAAGTAATTTTGGCAAACTTGTTATCATTAAATCAAAATCCATTAAAAGCCCCTACTGTATTTAATTTCAAGTCTGTTAATTAGTTTCATACTTAAAAATGTAAGCATCAAATATAAAACTGCTGCAAAACAATAAAAGAATAAAGGATCTCTAGTTGAGCCTGCTGCGATATAAGATTGTCTCATGATCTCAACTAAACCTGTGACTGATATTAAAGATGTGTCTTTTAATGTGATTTGCCAAACATTACTTAAGTTTGGAATAGCAAGTCTTAACATTTGAGGCAAAATTATTTTATAAAATTGTACATATTTACTAACCCCTAAAACTTTGGCAGCTTCAAATTGACCTTTATCTATTGACTGAATGGCACCTCTAAATACTTCCGTTGAATAAGCTCCTGATATAATGCCAATTGCAACCGAACCCGTAATAAATGCATTAATTTCTATATATTCAAAGTATCCAAAAATTGAGGCAACGTACATTATTGCTCCACTACCTCCAAAAAAGAAAAGATAAATTACTAATAATTCAGGAACACCTCTGATTACAGTGGTGTAGGTATTTCCAATGAAATTTAAAAATTTATTATTTGATAATTTGAGTGGCGTAAAGATTAATGAAAATAAAAAACCAATTAACATTGCAGTGACTGCCACCGCAATTGTCATTAGAGTTGCATAAAACAACTCGTCTCCCCAGCCTGTTTTTCCGAATGATAAAAGGTCCATATCGAAAGGGCGACTAAATAAATAGTCGCCTTTTCAAAATATTATTTACATAGAAGCGTCAAAGCCAAAATGCTTGATCGCTAATTTGCTGATGATTCCTTTTTTTCTAGCAGTGTTAATTGCTTTGTTGAAATCTTTAAGAAGTTTTGCATCTCTTGTACCGATTGCATCATCTCCACCTTGTCTAATTCCAACACCAACACCATTACCAAAAGCACCACCTGAAAAAGTAGGCCCAACTAATACGACAGGTTTTCCTGATTTATCCGCATAATCAGTGAATGCAACTGCTGCAGCTAATGCAACATCACATCTACCAGAAGTTAAGTCTAAGTTTACTTCATCTTGAGTTTTATAAGTTCTAACATTTACTTTACCTACGTCACCAGACTCTAAAAAGTTTTGGTGAATAGTTCCAGTTTGTGTACAAACAGTTTTTCCAGCAAGTGCAGCAGTTAAAGTCTTAAGAGTTTTCTTAACAGCACTTCCACCTAAAGTTAAATTAATTCCTTCTGGTGTATCCATGCTCTCTAAACTTGAACCTTTCATTACTGCAAGGGCTGCTACTTCATCAGCATAACCTTGTGAAAAAGTAATTGTTTTTTGTCTTTCTGCAGTAATTGACATTCCTGCCATGATCGCATCAAACTTTCTCATTAACAAAGCTGGAATCATTCCGTCCCAATCTTGTTCAACGATAGTACACTCGTGACCCATGATCTTACATAGCTCTTGAGCTAACTCTACCTCAAAACCAATAAGAGCACCTGAAGCGTCCTTAGAGTTCCATGGTGGGTAAGCACCTTCTGTTCCAATCTTTATTTTATCAGCGTAAACATTTCCGATTAATAATAAAGAAGCAAGAACACTTAATATTGTTTTTTTAAATATATTCATTTTTTCCTCCATATGATTATGGGGATTTATTTCACAAATTAGAGAATTTAAAAAGAAATTTTTAGTGATTAATTGATGATGAAAAGTTCCAAGAACAGTCAAAACTTGGGATGTAAACCCTATCTAAAGTTGTATTTCCAAAATTCTTATTGAAAACATCTAACCATTTCTCTACTTGCTCTGGTTTCTTGTCTTGGCTACCCACTTGAGTGGTAATTACTCCATTTGGCTTTAATATTCTAATCAAGGAATCCATATTTTTGGCTGCAAGATCTATGCAAAACTGATCATCGTTAAGATCTACAAAAATTTTATCATACCTATCATCTTCAACAGATTTTATACTTTCAAAAGCATCTCCCCAAATACATTTAACTGAATTTTTCTCTGTTGATTTATTACCAATGCTTCCAAGGTGTTTATTGCAAACCTCAACTACTTCTGGATCTAGTTCATACCAATCTATAAAATCAAAACCTTTAGACATGCACTCTCTTGCAACTCCTCCATCACCTCCACCGATGATAGCAGCAGTTCCCATGTCTTTATTTAATTTTAAAGCAGCATTTACAAATGTAGAGCTGTATAAAACTTCATCATTTGTTGCGACTTGAATTTCATTATCAATAAATAAAGATTTACCAAATTGTTCTAAATCTAATATTTCAATATGTTGACCTACTTTAGATCTAAAATCTTCTAAAACTTCATTTACAACATATGACTTTTGTAAACCAGGTGAACTATAAATGTCATGGTACAAAGACTTTGTATCTCTATCAAATTCTTTTTTAACAATTCTCTTATGTTTGAATTCTTTTTTAACAATATCGATTGCAATAGAAGGGCTTATTTTTCCACATGTAAAAAAATCAAAACTAATAATCCCTTTTTCTGGAAACGTATGAAAACTGATGTGACTTTCGGCTAATAAGGCGAGTATAGTAAAACCTTGAGGTTCAAATTTATACTTTGAAATTTCGAGAATTGTAACTTCTGCAGCTTTTGCAATTTTACGAATTACATTCTCATAGACTGAAGGGTCATACTCTTGAGTAGTGCCTATGATGTCTAAAGTTATATGTTCACCTACTTTAGTCATAAAAAATATTCCCTCTTATAATTTTTTATTAATATTAAGTTGGTGGATTTTATATAGGTGTATTGATAATTTTCAACATTTAATCAATTTTTTGATATTTTGCTTAATTAAATTTAAATTGAGTACTTATTAAGCTTGAAAATGCACTGGCTCCTTTTGCTAGATTTTTACTCCAATCATTGTCGGCATTTTCATCTGCATTATCAGATATATATTTAAAACATTTAAATTCAATATTTTCCAACTTACAAACTTTTGCTATAGCATAGGCTTCCATATCAACTACATCAACTTCCATATCTATCTTTTTATTAACAAAACTATCTCCCGTTCCACAAGAATAACCTTCTTTTGATGCAATAATTTCTTTAATTTTATCAAAAGGTGTCTCTCCCAATTCAAAATCTAATCCTCTAACATCCATATCTCTTTGATAGAATTTAGTGCATTCAACTATTCCTTTTAGTTTAGTATTAATTGCTCCTGCTGTACCATAATTGATAATTAGTTTTGGTTTGTGAATATTAATTAACTTTAATGTGTTGTAAGTTGCATTAATTTTTCCAACCCCAACATGGTTAAAATAGTCTAATCCAATCGTTTCTTCTTTAATTGCTGCTAGGAATAATTTGTCCATAGATTTTTTTTACTAAAGATATAAATATATTAATATCATGAATTTAAAAGATTATATTAGGTCTATTCCAGATTATCCAAAAAAAGGAATTTTATTTAGAGATATAACAACTTTAATTAAAGACGCAGATGCATTTGAAGAATGCATCAATCAGATAATTGAGAGATCCAAAAATTATAAAATAGATAAAATTGCAGCAATTGAATCAAGGGGATTTGTATTTGCTTCTGCTGTTTCTTATCTGCTTAAAAAACCTTTTATTATGTTTAGAAAAAAGAACAAACTTCCTGCTGAAACACATTCTGTTGATTTTGAATTAGAGTATGGAACAGCAACTATTGAAGTACATAAAGATTCAATTGATAAAGACGACTCAGTTTTAATTATAGATGATTTAATAGCAACGGGTGGAACTGCTGAAGCTGCAGCTAAACTTGTGGAAATGTCGAATGCTAAAATTGCAGCATTTGTTTTTGCAATTAATCTTTTTGACCTGGGTGGGTCTGATAATTTAGTTAAAAAAGGTTACAAGGTCGAAAACTTAATGGATTTTCCAGGGCATTAAATGGTAGCGGGAAGTGGAATCGAACCACTGACCTCAGGCTTATGAGTCCTGCGCTCTAACCGACTGAGCTACCCCGCCACTTAATTATCGTTGTTTTATAATAGTTTTTATTTTCTGTCCAATCAAGTATTTGCCTGTTTTCATAGCTGACTGTGTCCTATGTGTGCCAAGAACTGAGTCTTTTAATATTCCTGCGGTCTTTAACTAAAACACTTTTTATTCATTCTTTACTAATCTTCAATCCCCCCATTGAAGTATGAAACTACTTGGTGTTGATTGATATTCTGTTTCACAATTTTTATAGTATTTCATGTAACCTTTAACAAATTTAGCTTTTGTCTTTAAGGTAAGATCACTATGTTTAATGTAACTAAAAGCAGATACTCTTATTAAAGTTTCTATTCTTTCTTCTAAATTTTTCTGCTCCTCTATTAGTAGATTTTGTTTTTCATTTATTTCAATTATAAATTGA
>CAJQTI010000017.1 GCA_905618915.1 uncultured Candidatus Pelagibacter sp.
TATACACTCAGGTTAATCTGATTAATAAATTTTATAAAACAAGATTTAATAAAAAGCCAAGAATAGCAATAACTGGGCTAAATCCCCACTGTGAAAGTAATTTTCAAAATTCCGAAGAAGATAAAATAATAATTCCAGCTATTAAACAATTAAGATTAAAAAATAATAAAATAAATGGTCCATTTCCAGCTGACACTATTTTTACAAAATCATTATCAAAAAAATATGACGTAATTATTGGCATGTATCATGATCAAGTACTTTCTCCTATGAAGGCTTTATTTGATTTTGATGCAATTAATATTACTTTAGGTCTGCCATTTACCCGCGTCTCTCCAGATCATGGTCCAAATTATTCTATGCTGGGTAAAAATTTATCTAATCCAAAAAGTTTGATTAAAGCCTTAAAGTTTTTGGATAAATAAGTGTTTATAAAAGCAAAAAAAAGTCTTGGACAAAACTTCTTAATAGATAGAGAGGTGCTTGAAAAAATTGTATCCATAACCAATATTGTTAACAAAGAGGTTTTAGAAATAGGGCCAGGTAGCGGAAATTTAACCACATATATTTTAAAACAAAAACCAAAAAAACTTTATGTTGTGGAAAAAGATGATGATTTAGCCATATTACTAAAAGAAAAGTTTGATACTGAAATAGAAATTATCAATGATGATATTTTAAAAGTTTCTGAAAGTAAGATCTCAAACCAAAAACTATCTGTCTTTGGTAATTTACCATACAATATATCAACTGAAATCTTATCCAGGTGGATTCTTAATTTAGGTTCAAATTTTTGGTTTGAAAGTCTAGTTTTGATGTTTCAAAAAGAAGTTGCTGATAGAATTATATCTGAATTTAATAACTCAAAATATGGCAGACTGTCAATTTTATCTAGTTGGAAACTTAATGTAAAAAAAATAATAGATATTAAGCCACAAAGCTTTTCACCAAGACCTAAAATAGACAGTTCTTTACTTTTATTCACTCCAAAAGAAAATTTTTTTGAATTAAAGGATCCTAAAAACCTTGAAAAGATTACTAGAATATTTTTCAGTCAAAGAAGGAAGATGTTAAAAAAACCCTTCAATCAAGTTTTTGCTAACGGAAAACAGGTTGCAGAAAAATTTGGTATTGATCTTAATCTTAGGCCTCAAAACCTTGAGCCTGAAACATATTTCAAACTTGTAAAAGAATATGAAGATTTAAGAGGTTAGCTTTTCGACATGCTTTCTTATAAAATCTTTATCATAGTCTTTTGAGCCATTGTTAATTTCTGCATCAATTAAACTATTAATCTTCGAATAACATTCTTCTAGATTATCGTTGATAATTACATAATCGTAATTAATCCAATGTAAAACATCTCTACTAAATTCTTTCATGCGTTCTTCTACTATTAGTTTATCTTTCATGTCTCTATTTGACAGCCTTTCAAATAGTATTTCTTTGCTAGGAGGTAAAATAAAAAAAGTAATCAACTTATAATTTAATTTTTTATTCTTAATTTGATCAGCTCCTTGCCAATCAATATCAAATATTACATTTTCACTTTTTTCTAATTTTTCAATAACAGGCGTTCTTGTTGTCCCATAAAGATGGTTAAACACTTTTGCGTATTCTAAGAACTCTTCATTTTTTATTAAATTTTCAAATTTATCATGATCAACAAAGTAGTAATCTTTGTCTGCAATTTCGTTAAGCCTAGGTGTTCTCGTGGTGTGTGAAATTGATATATGAAAATTTTTGTTTTTAGAAAGAAGTTTTACTAATGTTGTTTTACCTGCCCCAGATGGGGATGATAAAATTACCATTATCCCATCTTTTTTTATGGACATTTAATTTCTAGTTTGCTTTGCCTGCTATAAAGTTAACAGCGTCACCTACTGTAAGAATTTTTTCAGCTTCACTATCTGAAATTTCTGAACCAAATTCTTCTTCAAAAGCCATTACTAACTCAACTGTATCTAAACTATCTGCTCCAAGATCATCTATAAAGCTTGAATCGTCTAATACTTTAGCTTCATCAATACCTAAGTGATCTGCTACAATTTTTTTAACCTTGCTTGAAATTTCTTCTGACATAATGTTCCTTATTGTTATATTTCGTTAATAGTTCAAAAAGTAGTTTTGTCAACCCAAATACATGCCGCCATTAACATGTAGTGTTTCTCCATTAATATAGTCTGACTGATCTGAGCTTAAGAAATTAACTGCATTAGCTATATCCTCAGGTTTACCCAGTCTATTAGATGGAATTTTAGCAATTATTGCTTCTTTAAATTTTTCATCTATTTGGTCTGTCATAGCTGTACTTATAAAACCTGGGGATACGCAATTAACATTAATATTTTTTTTTGCATATTCAATTGCTAAGCTTTTTGACATTGCAACTATTCCTGCTTTAGATGCTGTATAATTTGCTTGTCCAACATTACCTGTATGCCCAACAACAGACGTTATATTGATAATTTTACCAGATTTATTTTTTAACATTTTTTTTATTGAATATTTGCACATTAAAAATGTGGAAGTTAAATTAATATTTATCACTTTTGACCACTCTTCTAAGCTCATTCTAATAGTTAAGTTATCTTTTGTAATACCAGCATTATTAACAATACAATCTAATGAACCACCTAATTCCCTTGTTGCATTTTCTATAAATTCTTCAATTTTATCATGTTGAGAAATATCGAATTTAAGAATTTTTATATTAGTAAATTTTTCTTTTAGCTCTTCTAGTTTTTCAATTCTTGTGCCTGTAGCCAAAATATTTGCACCATTTTGACTTAACTTTTCAACTATAGAATTACCAATTCCACCTGAGGCGCCTGTGACTATAATATTTTTATCTTTTAAACTACTCATTGATATTAATTAACTTTATATCCTCTTCTGAATTTATTGCACTAACTTTAACATTTCTATCAATTCTCTTTATTAATCCTGATAAAACTTTACCAGGTCCTATTTCTATAAACTCTGTAACACCTTTCTCAATCATCAATAAAACACTTTCACGCCAACGAACACTGCTTTCAATTTGTTTAACTAGCAATTCTTTTAGTTCATTTGAATTAGATATTTCTTTTCCTGTTACATTTGAAATAAGAATATTTTTCGGTTCATTAAAATTTAATTTTACTATTTCTTCCTTCATTACAAGTGTCGCATTATTCATTAATTTACAATGAAATGGAGCACTAACTGGTAATTTAATATTTTTAATATTTGAAGCCTTCAAATCAACCATGATTTT
>CAJQTI010000018.1 GCA_905618915.1 uncultured Candidatus Pelagibacter sp.
ATCTCAAAAGAAGAATTTGATAAAAATCCTGTTCTAGATAGATTTGACCATCAACTAAAAACTTCTGGAATTAAAACTGAGCATACCATGAAACCAAACTTTAGTTGGGCTGTAACTAACATTGATAATATTAAAAAAGAATTTAATTTAGATAAATATATTGTTTTATTTCCTTTTTGTTCAGCTCATCTAACTCATAAAAAATGGCCCCATTACAATGAACTAATAGAATTGATTAACAATAAATACGGTGAACAAATTAAAGTTGTTGTAGCACCTGGTCCATCTGAAATTAATGACGCAAAAAATATTAAAGCTGTTTCAATTTTAAACGAAGATAAGGCTCTTGATATATCTCAGCTTGCAAGCCTAATTAAAGAAAGCTCATTTGTTATTGCAAATGACACGGGTCCAGCTCATATTTCAGCTCATCTTGGTGCAAATGGTCTAGCTTTATTTGGCAAGCATACAACTGCTTACAAAGTTAGTATTGAACGAGAAAACTTTAAAGCAATTCAAGTTGATGATTTAGAAAAATTAAGTGCAGCTAAAGTTTTAGAAAAAATATTAATTTAATTTTTTACCAATAATTTTCAATATTATAGGAATGGTAAACAGTATCATCAGCAATCTAATAATATGATGAAATGCTACAAAGTTCGGATCTAAATCAAAAGCAATTGCAATAACTGCTACCTCATAAATTCCACCAGGAGAAAAAGACAAGAGTAAGGTTAAGAAATTGGTATCAACAAAGTATGTGGCAACAATTGCAGCTAATAACCCAAGAGTAACAAGTATTACAGTTGCAACCAAACTATGGAACGAATTACTTGCAACTTCCTTTAGTGATTTGTCAGCAAAACGACAACCAACAGAGGCACCTAAAATAAGTAAACAAAAATTTATACTTTCGTCTGGCAGTTTGTAGGAAGCAACGCCAGATATTTGTAAAATTCCACTTGCAACTAATGTCCCAGATAATAATGCAGCAGGCACTCCAATTTTATCAAATAAGAAAATTAATAATATTGAACCTATTAAAAGAATTAAAAGATGAAAATGATTTTGATCAAGATAATTAAATTTTTCAATTGTTAGAGCCTCATTTGTTGAATAGTTAACAACAAAAAAAGGAATGACTGTTATTATTATGATTAATCTAATTAAATGTGATGTAGCAACTTGCGATAAGTCAGATTTTTCATGTTCAGCCAATATCATTAACGGCCCTAAAGCTCCTGGTGCTGCTGAAAAAATAGAAGTTTTGACATTATAGCCTGAAAATTTTTGTAAATATTTAGACACAATTAAAATACTTATCAAAATATAGACAAACATTATTATTGAAGTCCACACCCATTCTGTCATCTGATTGATTAAATTTTGATCTATATAATTTCCAATATGAAGCCCAAGAACTAATAAAATTGAACTTAAAGCTAGTTTTGGCATTTTGATTTTTATTCCACTTAATGCTGCAATTGAAACTGCAAGCATAGGACCAAGCATCCATGCCAAAGGTATATTAAAATAGTCAGCTATAATTGCACTTGGGATTGAAATTAAAATAACTAATAGAAATTTTTTAGAAAATAAATCTGTAATGTTAGAAGAATTAAATGGAATAGAAGAATTTTTCATTAATAATTATTCTTTTATCACTTACCTTAAAAAAGATAACGTAAAAGAAAATCAACTTTAAGTTGTGGTATATTCAAAAACTTGCATTCTCGATGATATTATAATTAACTACAAATATTAAAAACTAACAATAAAGGAATATAATGAAAAATATTAAAAAATTAGTTTCAGTATTATTCTCGGTAATTTTATTATTCTCTGCAACAGCAACAAATTCAATCGCAATGGATAAAATCCATTTTGTAATTGGTGGTGGTGCTGGTGGTGGATGGGATGGAACTGCTAGAGGTACTGGAGAAGCTTTAACAAAATCAGGAATGTTAAAAAGTGCATCATTTGAAAATATGTCAGGTGGTGGTGGAGGAAAAGCTTTAGCTTTCATGATTAATACTCAGCCTAAAAATACAGTCTTGGTTCAATCAACACCATTAGTTTTAAGATCTATTACTAGACATAAAGGTTATGTTTCAGGATCTGGAGTTTTATCTTATAAAGATGTAACACCAATCGCTGGTGTTATTGGTGACTACGGTGCAATTGCAGTTGCAAAAAACTCACCTTACATGAACTTTAAAGATGTAGTTGATGCGTATAAAAAAGATCCAAAATCTATTAAAATGGCTGGTGGATCAGTAAGAGGAAGTATGGATCATTTAATTGGTGCTTTAGCATTTCAAGCTGCAGGAGCAAACCCAAATGATGTAGCTTACATTCCTTACGATGCTGGTGGAAAAGCTTTAGCTGGACTTTTATCTGGTGAGACACAAATTATCTCTACAGGTTTAGGTGAACTTATGGGAGCAAGAGACCAAGTAAGAATTATTGGTATTACTGCACCATCAAGAGTAGCTGACGCACCTGATGCACCAACTTTAAAAGAACAAGGTTATGATGTTCAGTTCGTAAACTGGAGAGGATTTTTTGGACCTCCAAATATGAGCAATAAAGATAAACAAGCTTTATCTACAATGCTAGGTAAAGTTATGAAAACTCCTGAATGGGAAGCTGTAAGAAAAAGAAACGCTTGGGTTAATATTTATAACTCAGATAAGGATTTTGTTAAATTCTTAGAAAAGCAAACTGTAGAAATGACAGCTCTTATGAAGAAATTAGGAGTTATATAATCCTTTAGGATTATTTAAAAATTAGAGCAGTGAATATAAATACTACTAAAATTATATCACTGCTCTTTTTTATTTTCTCAGCATTATATTTATATACTGCTTACAATATTCAAGTTTTTTCATTTGATGAAAACTCACCCTTTAATGCCAAAACATTTCCAATTTATCTAGGTTATGCCGGTATGTTTTTTTCTGGATTAAAAGTTATCTTACCAGAAGTGAACACCATTAAAGTTGATCACAAGAGTTTGGAATATAAAAAAACAGCTATATTAGTTCTAATCGCAATTATTTATGGTTTTACTATATTAAGAGTTGGGTATTTCTTAACTACATCACTATTTTTAGCATCCTCTTACTACGCTTTAGGTGAGAGAAGGTGGTTATGGATATTTTTATTATCTTTTCCATTTGTGGCACTGTTTATGTATCTTTTACATGGGGTACTTGAAATTTACTTAAGAGATCCATTTTTAAAACTGATTGGAGTAATGGGATGATTGAAGGCATTTTAATTGGATTAAAAACAGCTCTTACATTTCAAAATATATTTATGGTTATGATTGGTTGTTTTTTTGGAACAATCATAGGAATGCTGCCAGGTCTTGGACCAATGACGGCAATCGCATTAATGATACCAATTACCTATGGCTTTGATCCTGCTACTGGATTAATTTTAATGGCTGGTGTTTATTATGGTGCAGTATTTGGTGGGTCAACTTCGTCGATTTTATTAAATGCCCCTGGTGTTCCTGGAACTGTTGCGACATCATTTGATGGTTACCCTATGGCACAACAAGGTAAAGCAGGAAAAGCTTTAGCTATAGCTGCATGGAGTTCTTTTGCTGGAGGAACACTGGCTACAATATATTTATTATTCCTTGCGCCAAGCTTATCAAAAGTAAGCTTATCATTTAGATCACCAGATTATTTTGCTTTAATGATATTGGGTCTAACTGCAATTGCCGCTTTTTCATCAAAGGGTCAATTTATAAAGGCAATGATGATGGTAGTTCTTGGTTTAATGTTAGCATCAGTAGGTCAAGATTCTTTATCTGATATTACTAGATTTACTTTTAACAATATGAACTTAACAGATGGAATAAGCTTTGTTTTAGTTGTAATGGCAACTTTTGCAATGAGTGAAGCATTAACAATTATTTTAAAAAGAAATGATCCTTCTGCAGTCGCTAAACAAGTTTCATTGACAGAGCTTGGTTCAATCAAAATTAATAAAGAGGAAAGGACTCAAATGTTAAAAGCTATTCCTCGGAATTCAGTGATAGGTTTTTTAATTGGAGTTTTGCCAGGAGCCGGAGCAACCATCGCTTCATTTTTAGCATATGGTATGGAAAGAAATTTCGTTAGTGATGAAGAAAAAGCAAAGTTTGGAAAAGGTAGTGTTCATGGACTAACAGCACCAGAAACTGCAAATAATGCAGCATGTTCTGGAGCTTTTGTTCCTTTATTAACTTTAGGAATTCCAGGAAGTGGAACTACCGCTGTAATGCTTGGAGCTTTATTAGGTTTTGGTATTCAGCCTGGTCCAAGACTTTATATAACTAACCCAGAAATCTTCTGGTCAGTTATTATGTCTATGTATATCGGAATGGTCATATTACTTATATTGAATTTGCCTTTAATTCCTTACATAGCAAGAATACTTGCTGTACCTAAAAATTATTTAATTCCACTTATTTTATTTTTTTCAATTACAGGAATTTATGTAATGTCTTTTAATAATTTTGATATTTATTTGATGATTGGGATAGCTGTTATTGCAACATTCATGAGGTTATATGATTTTCCGATGCCACCTCTAATTTTAGCCTTTGTTCTTGGTGGTTTAATGGAAGAAAATTTAAGAAGATCATTGTTAATCAGTGATGGGTCATGGGAGTTTTTATGGAATAGACCTCTTACAGCATCAATAATATCAGTTACAATTTTAATCGTTAGTTGGCAGGTATATAAAACTTTAAAAAATAGAAAGATTTAATTTAAAATTTTTTTATATTCCTCAATTATTTTATTCCACTCAAATTTAGCAGAATTTTCTTTGGCAACTTTTCCGTACTCATGAAATTTATTATTTTGTAACATTAAATTAATTGACGAATACACTTCATCTAATTCATTACCATCACAGATTAAACCTGTTTTTTCATGTTCGATTGCATCTATTGCACCACCATCTTTACCTCCAAGAGAGGGCACCCCATATTGAGCAGCCTCAACATAGGCTATCCCAAATCCTTCAACAGATTTTTTATGAACAATAGATGGCATTACAAAAACATTTGATTTAGCAACTAGTGCATTTTTTAATTCATTAGAGATATCTTTAAAGAACATTACTTGGGGTTGAAGGCCTAGTTCTGCTACTAATTTTTTAATGTTTTCCTCTTCATCGCCATAACCCACACAAATATAGATAATATCTGGGTAGATTTGTTTTAAATTTCGAAGAGCCATGATTACTTTTTCATGGTTTTTTCTTTTATCAAATCTAGAGACAGTAATAAGTCTTGGAGACTTATGTTTTAATAAACTCTCTACTTTATCTAAGGTCTCTTTATTCAGCTCCTGAACTTGATTTACGCCAGGATTGATGACAACAATTTTATCTTGCTGAACACCCAACGATATAGCAAGATCTTTTGTATATTTTGAGTTGGCAACTATAATTTCAACATTATTTAAAACGTCTAAAACTCTTTTATTTAATGAAGTGCCTTTTTCATGATTTATCTCCTTACCATGAATTAAACATATTTTTTTCTTATTAGTTTTAAGTAGTTCTAAACTTTTCCAGTGGTCTGCAATAATTCCTTCAGTTTTATTCTCTTTTATAAACTCATTAATTAGTTGAGCTTTTCTATACTTTCTAAGAAGTTTTATTCCACCAACTCTTTCAATTGAAAAAGAAACCTGTTCGTCAAAAGCTTTGTGATCCTCATAATAGTCAGCAAAAACTTTTAGCATGAAGTTTTTTGAGAGTTCATTGGCTAGTCCCCACATTAAATTCTGCATACCACCAATTTCAGGTGGAAAAGATCTTGTTACAATTAAATACATTAATTATCTAACCACTTTATTCCACACCCCATACTTGGATTTTGTTCTTTAGGACCTCTGTTGGTTTCTGATATTTGTCTCATAGCATTGAATAAATCACTTTCACCAGATTTTATAGGCTTTAAATTTTTTAATTCTCTAATTCTACCTCTATATTGAAGTTCTAAATTTTTATTATAACCAAAAAAATCTGGTGTACATACAGCGCCATAGTTCTTGGCTATAACTTGTGTTTCATCTAGTAGATAGGGAAAGCTAAAATTATGGTCTTCATGAAATTTGACCATTTTATCAAAAGAGTCTTCGGAATAATTAATTGAGTCATTTGAACATATGGCTACCGCTTTAATACCTACTTCTTCTAAATTCTTACAATCTTCAATGATATCTTTAATAACGGCTATAACGTAAGGACAATGGTTGCAAATAAACATTACTAGTGTTCCATTTTCTCCCTTTATGTCATTCAATTTTATAATCTCGTTATTAGTTGATTTTAATTCAAAGCTTTTAGCTGCTTGCCCAAAATCGCATATTGGAGTTTTTACTGGCATGTTGTAACAATATATAAGTTATGTTTTATGATTTGGAAGATAAAAAAGTAAAAAATTTAGGTGAAAACTGGTCTGCATCTAATGCATCTATTATTGGAGATGTTACCTTAGAAAAAAATACCAGTATTTGGTTTAACGTTACATTAAGAGGTGATGTTGAAAATATTTATGTTGGTGAAGGATCAAATATCCAAGATGGGAGTGTATTGCATACAGACCCAGGGTATCCATTAAAAATAGGAAAAGATGTAACAATAGGGCATTTAGTAATGCTACATGGGTGCACTATTGGAGATAACTCTTTAATTGGAATCGGTGCTGTAATTCTAAATGGTGCTAAGATTGGAAAAAATTGCATCATAGGTGCTAATGCACTTATAACAGAAAATAAAGTCATCCCCGATAAATCTCTAGTTATCGGTTCACCAGGTAAAATTGTAAGACAAGTTTCAGATGAAGAGGCAAAGTCAATTACTGAAAATGCCATCCATTATCAGGATAACTGGAAAAAATATTCTAAATCAGTTTTTTAAGGAATTAACCAAGTATCTTTGTTATTCTCTAAATCGAACTTAGCACGACGGTGACCTTTGGCTGCTAAATAAAGCCATTCCATACTTTTAATTTTACACTGAATAACCGTAAAGTTTTTATATCCCACTTCACTTTGCTCCATAGTAAATTCAAAATTATCTAACTCAGGTTTTAGTCCTGAAGTTGGGGTATCAGACTCTGTTCCTGGACCATGATCTACTAAATAACACTTTCTACTCATATGACCTGTTTTTAACCAAGACTGTTTTGTAATTTCATTGTCATGATTAACAGTGCATTCAACTTTAAGTCTAACTTGGATCTTCTCTTCCTTGTCATAGAATAACATTGCTGCGTTTTTATTTGATTTTAATTTAGCAATTTTATTAGATCTGATATCGCTATGGTATTGGATAATATTATTTTCTCTATCTGATTTTCTAAGGACTACAATTCTTCCATCAAAGTCACCTTGGCCACCACAGATAAATACAGGAATTCTAAAAGGAGAGCCTCTATCCTTGATAGCAGTATCCAACATCGACCAAATTTTATTTTTGATCTCAGTAAAGTCCTCATAATAAGGAACTGTATTAGTCACGAATATTATTTTTTCTTTTTAAGGAGTGCAATTAAGCTTGAACTATCCCAACGATTACCACCCATTTCCTGAACCTTAGCATAATAGCTGTCTATAAGCTCTGTAGTTGGAACTGGTGAACCATTTTTCTTTGCTTCTTCAATTACAATTTTTAAATCTTTTCTCATCCAGTCAACGGCAAAACCATAATCAAACTTATCATCAGTCATTGTTCTGTATCTATTTTCCATTTGCCAAGATTGAGCAGCACCTTTTGATATGGTTTCCATTACAATATCCATATCTAACCCTGCATTAATTCCAAAGTTAATAGCCTCTGATAAACCTTGCACAGCTCCAGCGATACACATTTGGTTCATCATTTTAGTTAATTGACCACTTCCAGTTTTACCAATTAGTTTTACTTTTCTGCTATAACAATCAATAACTTCCTCAGCTTTTTTAAATACATCTTCATCACCACCAACCATTACAGTTAGTATCCCACCTTCTGCACCTGCTTGACCCCCTGAAATAGGCGCATCTAAAAACCCAAATCCTTTTTCTTTGGCTGCAGCATATAATTCTCTAGAAATTTCTGCTGATACAGTAGAGTTATCAACATAAACTGAACCGTTTTTAGCTGTTTTAAATAATCCATTTTCTCCAAGAGAAACTTCTCTTAAATTTTCATCATTACCAACGCAAGTAAAAATAAAATCAGCACCTTCAGCAGCTTTAGCAGGAGTATCTGCTTTTGAGCCCTTGTATTCTGCAATCCATTTATCAGCTTTAGCAGCAGTTCTATTATAAACAGTTACATTGTGACCAGCTTTTGATATATAACCTGCCATCGGATAACCCATGACACCAAGACCTATGAAAGCAACATTACAAGACATAATTTTTATTTCCTATGTTTAATAGTTTGAAGTTTAAAGTAATTCTATTTGGATTTATTTTTACATTTTTTTCTAGTTTTGGACAGAGTTATTTTTTAGGGTTGTTTAATTCAAGTATAAGAGACGCACTATCTATAACTCATGGACAATTTGGCTCAATTTATGCATCTGCCACTTTATGTAGTAGCTTATTATTAATTTGGGTTGGTAAGAAAATAGACGATGTAAATATTTTTAAATTTGCTTTATTTGTAATTATTCTTCTATCTTTTGCATGTTTTTTCTTCTCAAAAGTTTCATCAGTTTTTTTACTTTTTATTGCAATTTTTTTAATGAGATTTTCAGGTCAAGGAATGATGTCTCATACAGCATCAACTACTATTTCAAGGTACTTTACTAGAACAAGAGGTAGAGCACTAAGCATCAGTTGGTTTGGACTTTCATCTGCAGAATTTATTATGCCTGTTTTAATGGTATATCTATTAACAATCATAGATTGGCAAAATCTTTGGCTTATATTTTCAATTACAGTTTTAATTATTTTACCTGCTGCATCTTTTTTATTAATTAAAAATTTAAATTTAGATTCTAGAGAAACTAGTGATGAAAATATTAAAGAAGTTGAGATTAAACAATGGAGCAGGAGAGAAGTAATTAAGGATTATAGATTTTATATAATAAGCTTAAATATGCTCGCCATGCCATGGATTTTTACTGGTTTTGCCGTTTTTCAATCTTTTATTCAAACCTCAAAAGGTTGGGGTCCCTATGT
>CAJQTI010000019.1 GCA_905618915.1 uncultured Candidatus Pelagibacter sp.
TTAATTAAGTTTGGATAGGTATTTTTATTAAATACCATAAAACCAATATCTACAGCAATTTCTTTATTGTGGTCATAAGCTACTTTTATTGTATTTGCGTGACCGCCAAATTGATTTTCTTTTTCAAACAAATCAACCTTATGTTTTTTGGATAAATAATAAGCTGCACTTAATCCAGATATACCAGCACCAACTACAGCAATTTTCATCTTAATAAATCTTTAGGCTGCTGTGTCTTCGTACTCTTCCATTGATGGACATGTACAAAATAAGTTTTTATCTCCATAAACATTATCTACTCTAGCAACTGGAGGCCAATATTTATTTGTTCTTAAAAATTCTGAAGGATAAGCGGCCTCTTCTCTTTCATACTTATGTTCCCACTTATTTGCAGTTAATTCAACGTGTGTATGTGGCGCATTCTTTAATGGATTATCAACTTTATCATATTCACCTGATTGAATTTTATCAATTTCTTGTTTTATTTTTTGAAGTGTGGAGCAAAATTTATCTATTTCACTCAAACTTTCACTTTCTGTAGGCTCAATCATCATGGTGCCTGCTACTGGCCACGACATTGTTGGGGCGTGATAGCCAAAATCAATTAATCGTTTTGCAATATCTTCTTCAGTTATTCCTGTGTCACTCTTTATTGATCTAATATCAATAATGCATTCATGAGCTACATTGCCAGTTTTACCCTTATATAATATTGGAAATGAGTCTTTGAGCTTATGTGCAATATAATTTGCATTTAATATAGCCACTTGTGAAGCCTTTCTTAAACCTTCAGAACCCATCATTTTTATATACATCCATGAAATTGATAAAATACTTGAGCTTCCCCAGGGTGCTGCAGATACGGCTCCCATACCTGTTGCTGGACCACAATCTTTTACCACTGAATGTTTTGGTAAAAACATTTCTAAATGTTTTTTACAGGCTATCGGTCCCATACCAGGTCCACCGCCACCATGTGGTATACAAAATGTTTTATGTAAATTTATATGACAAACATCAGGACCAAAATTTCCAGGTTTTGCAATTCCTACTAATGCATTTAAATTTGCTCCATCCATGTAAACTTGTCCACCATGATTATGAATTAAATCACAAATATCTGTTATTTTTTCTTCAAATACTCCATGTGTCGAAGGGTAAGTAACCATAAGTGCTGCTAAATTTTCTGAGTGTTCTTCTGCTTTGGTTTTTAAATCCTCATAGTCTACGTTTCCATGTTGATCACACTTCACAACAACAACTTTCATACCAACCATTTGAGCACTTGCTGGGTTTGTACCATGTGCAGAACTTGGAATTAAACAAACATTACGATTTGTTTCATTATTTTTCTCATGAAATTTACGTATCACCATTAACCCCGCAAACTCACCTTGTGCCCCAGCATTCGGTTGTAATGAAACACCAGAAAATCCCGTGATTGATCTTAACCAATTTTTTAAATCAGTAAACAGTTCTCTATAACCTTCCATTTGCTCTACTGGAGAAAAAGGATGTGGTTGAGAAAACTCTTTCCATGTAACTGGTATCATTTCAGAAACAGCATTAAGCTTCATAGTGCACGAGCCTAAAGCAATCATAGATTTATTTAAGGCAATATCTGAGTCTTCTAATTTTTTTAAATATCTAAGCATTTCTGTTTCGGAATGGTAATTATTAAAAACAGGATGATCTAAATAACTTGAAGTTCTTAAAAGGTTTTCAGGTATATTAGATAAATTCTCACTCATGTTTTCTTTTATAGTCTCTGAGCAATTAAAGATTTTTAATAATTGATTTGCTCTATAGATATTTTTTCTTTCATCAAAAGAAACAGCTAACATTTCAGAATTTACTTTTCTGATATTGACATGTTGATCTAATGCATTTTGATAAATCTTATCAGTTTTATCTAATGTTTTAATTGTTACAGTATCAAAAAAATGATCTGAATAGAGTTCATAGCCAGATTGTTTTAATTTATCTGCAAAATTTTTAGTTAGTTGAGAAACACTTTCAGCAATTTTTTTAATGCCCTGAGGCCCATGATAGACAGCATATGCGGCGGAGACTATTGCTAATAATGCTTGTGCTGTACATATATTACTTGTGGCTTTATCTCTTCTTATATGTTGCTCTCTTGTTTGAAGAGCCAGTCTATAAGCTTTTTTACCATGTCTATCTACTGATACACCAACTATTCTTCCTGGCATTGATCTTTTATATTCATCTTTTGTTGCAAAAAATGCTGCATGTGGACCTCCATAGCCCATTGGGATTCCAAAACGTTGGGAACTACCAACTGCAATATCAGCACCTAACTCAGCAGGTGTTTTTAACTTAGCAAGAGCTAATAAATCACATACTAAAACTGCTTTTCCATTATGCTTGTGTATTTTACTTATAGCTTCACTAGGATCCTTGATATCTCCTAACGTACCTGGATATTGAATAATCCCACATATAATATCTTCTTTAATATCTTTATCTTCATCTCCAACTATTATTTCTAAACCTAATGGTTCTGCTCTTGTTCTGATAACATCAATAGTTTGTGGGTGACAATTTTTTGAAACAAAAACTTTTTTATTCTCAGATTTAGATATTCTATAACTTAAGCCCATAGCCTCTGCTGCTGCTGTTCCCTCATCTAAAAGGGAAGCATTAGCAATATCCATTCCTGTAAAATCTATAATCATTTGTTGAAAATTGAGCAACATTTCAAGTCTACCTTGTGCCACTTCGGGTTGGTATGGAGTGTAAGAAGTATACCACCCTGGATTTTCTAATATATTTCTAAGTATTACGTACGGAGTATAAGTTCCATAATAACCCATTCCTATAAAGCTTGAATAAACTTCATTTTTTTTTGCAATATTTTTTAATTTTCTAAGTGCTTTATATTCAGAGTTTGGATCTCCAATATCTAAATCATCTTTAAGAAGAATTTTTTCTGGTACAGTGTCTTTTATTAAATCATCAAGACTTTGATAGCCCAATTCTTTAAGCATAACATTTTGTTCATCGACGGATGGACCTATATGTCTTTGTATAAAATCTTTTTGAGCATTTTTTAACATTTAACTACCACTTTCTTTTGAAAATTTTTCATATTCTTCTTTATTCATTAATGAATCCATTTCAGACTTATCTGTAATTTTTAGTTTAAAAAACCATGCTTCATTTTCTGGATCATTATTAACCTTTGCAGGATCATCAACAATTGCTTGGTTATTTTCGATAATTTCTCCAGATACAGGAGTATAAATATCGCTTGCAGCTTTTGTAGATTCTACAACTCCTGCATTACCATCTTTAGCAACAGAGGACCCTATTTCTGGTAACTCTACAAAAACAATATCTCCTAACATTTCGGTTGCGTGTTGTGTAATTCCTATAACAGCAGTATCTCCATCTAATTTTATCCACTCATGTTCTTTTGAATATTTTACTTCGCTCATTTACTAGCTCCTTTCACATAACTTTTTTTATAAAATGGCAAATTACTTATAATTGCCGGATATTTTTTTCCTCTCACTTCTAAAAAAACCTTAGTATCAATTTTAGAAAATGAATTTTCCACATAACCCATTGCAACTGGGGCCTGAACACTCGGTCCAAAAGTTCCACTTGTAATTTCCCCAATATTTTTATCATCCTCACTAAATATTGAAGTTTTTTCTCGAGCTATAATTCTTCCTTCTGGCTTAATACCTACGCGGATCTTGCTTACCCCATTTTCAATTTGAGATTTAATTTTTTCACATCCAATAAATCCACCCTCAAGAATTCTATTTTTTGATATTGCCCATTTTAAATTGGCTTCTACTGGGCTTTTATTGATATCCATGTCATGACCATACAAACAAAGCCCCGCCTCTAATCTCAAAGTATCTCTCGCACCTAATCCAATTAAACTGGCCCCTTCATCTATGAGTTTTTGTACAAACGCTTCTGCATCATCATTTTTTATCGATATCTCAAATCCATCTTCGCCTGTATAGCCTGATCTTGTGATATAAATATTTTCTTTAAGATAATTAAATGTATCACCATTCATAAATTTTAAATCTGACACTCCATTGATTATCTTTTCCAATATTTGGACTGCTTTTGGCCCCTGTATTGCTATAAGAGATAGCTCTTCGCTTAAAATCATTTCATACTTATCTTCTAACAATTTAGATAAAAGTTTAAAATCTGTGTTCTTACAAGCAGCATTTAATACAATGTTAAAACCACCTTCAACTTTTGTAATAATTAAATCATCATAAATTCCTGCTTCTTCATTCATTAAAAAACTATATTTTGACTGATTTAACTTAGCGTTACTCAATTCAGCTGGAAAAATTCTTTCAAGACTTTTTGCTAATGTGTCGTCTCCTTTAATGAATAGCTGACCCATATGCGACACGTCAAAAATACCTGCATTTTTTCTTGTACTTTTATGTTCCTCAATAATTCCTTTAGAATATTGAATTGGCATTTGATAACCAGCAAATGGAACAAACTTAGCTCCATGCTTTTGATGTAAATTGTAAAGTGCTGTTTTTATATTTTCCATATTAACTCACTGTACCCATCTGTATGTTTGCCTGAGAGTTTTATTCCGTCGGCGAGAACTTAATCTCTTTCCAGAGTTAATATGTTACGGTCCTTTTGCCTGAGAGATTCCTGGGTGGTTGCTCCTTCGGCGCTACGATAGTTTGTAGTCTCTCCCGTATGAAAGAATAATCTACCAGATGTATGTCAGAGTCAATTAATAATTTTTTCTTTTTTATTAGATAAAAGTAACGATGAAAACTGAAGTAAAACAGCAAATAGAATAATTGCACCACCAATTAAAGTAAATAATGATGCCCGTTCACCTGCAAATAAAAAAGCCCAAACGGGCCCTAAAACAGATTCGGATAGCATAATTACTCCAACCATTGCTGAAGGTGTGCTACGCGCACCGATGGTAATGAATATAAAACCAAAACCAACTTGAAAAAAACCTGCTAAGAAACCTAAAAATATATCATTAGATGAAACCATTAAACTGTGTGAATAGTAAATACATACACTTAACCCTATTAAACATGAACTTACTCCAGCAACAAATTGAGCGGGAATCATATCTACTGTAGGAAATTTTCTTACAATCATGATTAAGACAGCAAATGTGATAGGCATTGTAAATGCAGCTAAATTTCCTGAAAGATTTCCAGGTCTCAGATCATTACCAACCATTAAAGTAACCCCTGTTATTGCTAATATTATTGAAACTAAGGTGATTGTTGAAATTTTTTCTTTTAAAAATAAGTAACCAAAAATAGCAAGAAATAAAATCTGTAATGATATTATAAAATTAGTATTAGCAACTGATGTA
>CAJQTI010000020.1 GCA_905618915.1 uncultured Candidatus Pelagibacter sp.
TGAAGTATTGTTTTCACCTGAAAAAACCTTTCACTTTACAATAAATGATCTGACTAAAATGATTGAGGATAAGCTGAGTGAAAAAATTTCCTTAGCGACAGTTTATAATACAATTCATGCATTTAAAAAAAAAGGATACTTAAAAGAAATTTCTATCAATTCAGATAAAAGTTATTTTGATACTAACGTGACGGAACATCATCACTTTTTTGACGAAGATACAAAGAACATAATTTAAGAAGTCATATTCATGGCAAACCAAATATTAAACTTGAAGACCATATTGATAGAAAAACTATCAGATTTATGGGCTCTGGGTCTGCATATAATTATATTGCAATGAAAGAGGCTATTAATGATTCAGGGTTAGAAGATAAAGATGTAAGTAATTTTAAAACTGGAATAGTTATGGGTTCTGGTGGTCCTTCAATAGAAAATGTAGTTTTATCTGTTGATAAGACTAGAGCTAAGACACCAAAATTGATGGGACCATTTATTGTCCCAAGAACTATGGCTAGTACATCTTCAGCGACTCTTGCCGTACCTTTTAAAATTAAAGGTGTTAATTATACGATGAGTTCTGCATGTGCAACTAGTGGACACTGCATCGGCCATGCAAGTGAATTAATTCAAATGGGAAAACAAGATGTTGTATTTGCAGGCGGTAGTGAAGAATTACACTGGGCTATGACTGCAATGTTTGACGCGATGACTGCTTTGTCTTCTAAATATAATGATGCACCCGAAACTGCTTCAAGAGCTTATGATAAGACTAGAGATGGCTTTGTAATAGCAGGTGGTGGTGGAGTTTTAGTGCTTGAAGAGTATGAGCATGCAAAAGCTAGAGGTGCAAACATATATGCTGAATTAACAGGCTATGGTGCGACTTCTGACGGGTATGATATGGTGGCCCCATCAGGTGAAGGCGCTGTTAGATGTATGAAGATGGCTTTAGCAACTGCTAAAAATAAAATGGACTACTTAAACACTCATGGAACATCAACTCCAGTTGGAGATATAACAGAGCTTAGAGGTGTTGGAGAAGCATTTGGTGCTGAGGTACCAAAAATTAGTTCTACTAAATCTCTTTCAGGTCACCCACTGGGTGCTGCTTCAGTTCATGAAGCAATTTATAGTTTAATCATGATGAAAAATAGTTTCATCACAGCTTCAGCTAACATCAATGACATGGATGATGAAGCAAAAAAATTTCCAATCGTTACTAAAACTGAAACAGATGTTAAATTAAACTCTGTTATGTCTAACAGCTTCGGTTTTGGTGGAACAAATGCAACTTTAATTTTTGAAAAGGTTTAAATGAGTTTAATGAAGGGTAAAAGAGGATTGATCATGGGAGTTGCTAATGAAAGATCTATCGCTTGGGGTATTTCGCAAAAACTTGCAGAAGCTGGAGCAGAACTTGCATTCACTTATCTTGGTGATGCACTAAAGAAAAGAGTAATTCCTTTAGCTGCGAAATTAAATTCAAAAGCTACATTTAGTTGTGATGTTGAAAACAAAGAAGAAGTAATAAAACTTTTTGAAGATATTAAATCACAATGGGGACAAATAGATTTTGTTGTTCATGCGGTTGCTTTTTCAGATAAATCAGAATTATCAGGTGAATACTTAAATACATCTAGGGAAAATTTTTTAAGAAGTATGTTAATTTCATGCTTTTCATTTACTGAAGTTGCTAAAGAAGCCTCCAAGATAATGAAAGAAGGTGGAAGTTTATTAACACTAACTTACGAATCTACTAAAGCTATTCCAAACTATAACGTAATGGGTGTTTGTAAATCAGCACTTGAGGCAAGTGTTAAATATCTTGCAAGAGATTTGGGTGCTAAAGGCATGAGAGTGAATGCAATAAGTGCAGGACCTATCAAAACGCTAGCTGCTTCTGCTATCGGTGATGCAAAATTCTTATACAAGTGGAATGCTGACCATTCTTTTCTAAAAAGAAATGTAGATATTCATGATGTTGGAAATTCAGCATTGTATCTATTAAGTGACCTTGCAGCAGGTGTTACTGGTGAAATTCACTACGTAGATGCTGGTTATAATAAGGTTGGAATGCCAGATCCTAAGAATATCACTTAAAATATAGTTAAATTTAGTTAAAAATATTAGTAACAATTTTTTAAACTTAATGATTTTTATTTAAAAAAAATAAAACATACGCTAAGATTTTGAATGATTTTTGTAAAAAACCTTGCGTCTGTCTCTGATCAAGAATGGTCATCAACTGAAAAATATCCTGGAGTTAGATGGAAATTTTTAATTGATTCAGATTTTGATGGTAGTTCTGGATTGACAATAGGTTTTGCTGAGATTGTTCCTGGTGGATATATAACTCTACATTATCACTCACCTGCAGAAACATATGTAGTTACCAATGGTGCAGGAATATTGAATAAATCTGGTGAACATGAGATAATTAAAAAAGGTGATGTGGTTTATATAGCTGGAAATGCAGAGCATGCCTTAAAAAACAATGGAAAAGAAACTTTAGAGTTTTATTGGATTTTTCCAACAGATTGTTTTTCAGAAGTAGAATATTTTCCCACAAAAAAGGAAAGTGAATAGGGGTTTTTAATAAGGGCCCATAAAAAAAACCCCCAGAACTTTTATTCCAGGGGTTTAGAATTTTAATTTAATTTATTAAGCTTTAGCTTCTGTCTCAGTAGTTGCTTGTTTCATAGAAAGCTTAACTTTACCTCTATCAAAACCAATCACTTTAACTTTTACTTCGTCACCTTCTTTGACAACATCAGTAACTTTTTCTACTCTTTTAGCAGCAAGTTCTGAGATGTGAACAAGACCATCTTGTTTACCTAAGAAATTTACAAATGCACCAAACTCCATAATTTTCATTACTTTACCTGAGTAAATTTTATTTAGTTCAGCTTTTGCTGTGATATCTTTAATAATCTGCATAGCAATGTTTCTAGACTCTTCATCTGGAGCAGAAACTGTTACTACACCTTCATCATTCACATCAACTTTTGCACCCGACTTTTCAACAATCTCTCTAATTGTTGCTCCACCTTTTCCAATCACAGCTGCGATATCTTTTTTATCAACAGTAATTTGTTCCATTTTTGGAGTGTGTTCACCAACATCAGCTCTTGATTCACTTAAGACTTTATTCATTTCACCTAAGATATGAACTCTTCCTTCTTTAGCTTGTTTTAAAGCCTGCTCCATAATTTCAAATGTGATACCTGTAATTTTGATATCCATTTGAAGTGAAGTAATTCCATCTTTAGTTCCGGCAACTTTAAAGTCCATATCTCCAAGATGATCTTCATCACCTAAAATATCTGACAAGACACTAAAGTCATCGCCTTCTTTAATCAATCCCATTGCAATACCTGCAACTGGCTCTTTAATTGGCACTCCAGCATCCATAAGCGCAAGAGATGCACCACAAACACTTGCCATTGAAGAAGAGCCGTTAGATTCTGTAATATCCGACACTACTCTGAAGGTATATGGAAATTCTTCTTTTGGAGGTAATGAAGAATTAATTGCTCTCCATGCTAATTTTCCATGGCCAACTTCACGTCTTCCAGTTCCAATTCTTCCAGTTTCACCTACTGAAAAAGGAGGGAAGTTGTAATGAAGCATAAATCTTTCTCTATGCTGTCCATCTAAACTTTCCAATCTTTGTTCATCATCAGATGTACCTAAAGTAGTAGTAACAATCGCTTGTGTTTCACCTCTAGTAAATAGAGCTGATCCGTGAGTTCTTGGTAAAACACCAACTTCACACTCAATAGCTCTTACATCAGCCAAACCTCTACCATCTATTCTTTTTTTATTTTTAAGAATGTCAGTTCTAACAATTTTCTTTTCAAGATTTTTTAATTCATCTTTAACATCAAAGTCAGAGTAATTTTCATCTTCTGCAAAAAGCTGTTTTGCTTTATCAGAGATTTCTGAAATTTGATTTGATCTATCTTGTTTATCTATTGTGGCAAAAGCTTTAGTTAAATCTGCTGTAAAGTTTTCTTCAAGTTTTTTCTTAACTTCCGATAAATCTTTTTTCTCAACAGTCCATTCCGGTTTTCTACATTCTTTTGCAAGTTCCTCTATCATTTCGATTACTGGAACAAAACCTTCGTGACCAAACTTAACTGCATCTAACATTACTTCTTCTGTTAAACCTTTAGTCTCAGACTCAACCATAAGCACAGCATCTTTAGTGCCCGCTACAACTAAATCTAAAGTAGAGTTTTCTAGCTCAGCTTTTGATGGGTTTAATATATATTTGCCATCAACTAAACCAACTCTTGACGCGCCCACAGGACCCATAAATGGCATTCCTGAAATAGCTAGCGCTGCTGAAGAAGCTGTAATTGCTAAAATATCTGGTTGATTATCTTTATCATATGAAATTACCGTTGGTAACAACTGAACTTCATTTTTAAATTCACTGGGAAACAAAGGTCTGATTGGTCTGTCAATTAATCTTGAGATCAATTGTTCACTTTCAGTTGGTCTTGCTTCTCTTTTAAAATATCCTCCAGGAATTTTACCACCTGCATAATATTTTTCTTGGTAGTTTACAGATAGAGGAAAATAATCCATATCTGGATTTACTTTTTTTGCTCCTACTACTGTTGCTAAAATAACTGTTTCACCACATGAAGCTATGATTGCTCCATCTGCTTGTCTTGCTACTTTACCTGTTTCTAAACTTATCTTCTTGCCTGCTACTTCAATTTCCTTCTTATATACTTTGAACATCTATTTTCCGTTTCCTTCTATCTATTTTCTTAAATTTAATTGTGTTAATACATTTTTGTAAGAATCGAATTTAGTTTTCTTTAAATATTCTAACAATTTTTTTCTTCTATTTACTGCTCTTAACAATCCAACCGAAGAGTGTTTATCTTTTTTGAATTGCTTAATATGTGCTGAAAGAGTTTCAATTTTTCCTGTTAATAATGCAATTTGTACCTCTGAAGAACCAGTGTCCTTCTCGTGCATTTTTAATTCTTCTGCTTTATTCGTCATACTATTTATTTTCCTATTTGTTTGTTTGTTTTATTAAATTTTCTATTTTTTCCGCGTACTCAAAAGAGTCATCTTTAGCAAAAAGTATCTTTGGTACGTATTTCATAAATACTTTTTTAGATAAAATTTTTCTAATTAAAAAAGAATACTCTCTTAGTTTTTTAATAACTTTTTCCGTATCTTTCCCCCCTAGAGGTAATACATACGCTTTTGCAATTTTAAGGTCCTGACTCATTTTTACTTCTGTAACGGTAACTGTGTTAGTTTCTAAATTGGGCACCTTAGCTTCATTTCTTGCAAAAATCATACCTAAAGATTGCCTAATCATCTCTCCAACACGTAATTGTCTTTGTGATACTGGTTTTCCTGTTTTATCAACCATTATACTGTTCTCTCAGTAGAAGTGGTACTATAAGCCTCTATTGTATCGTTCTTTTGAAAATCGATAAAGTCTTTAAGTGTTATTCCACATTCTTGTCCATTAGTAACCTGTTTTGCCTGATCTTTTTCTCTAAAAATAGTACTTATTTTACCCGTATAAATAATTGCTCCATCTCTTACTACTCTAGCACTTGCACCACTAGTTATTTCGCCCTCAGTTACTTTTGAGCCCGCAACTTTTCCTGTACCTGAAACTTTGAAAATTTCCAGAATTTGAGCTGTACCAATAATTTTTTCCTGAATATCTGGAGCAAGAAGTCCTGACATTCTTAATTTGATATAATCTAAAACTTCATAAATAATATTGTAAGAAGATATTATAATTTTTTCATTCTCTGCTAATTTTTTTGCTTCCTTGCTTGGCTTAACATTAAATGCAATTAATGTAGCGTTAGATGCTTTTGCTAAAGTTACATCGGTCTCTGTTACCATTCCGATATCAGATAAAATTATTTTAGGTTTTACTTCATCATGAGTAATTTGATTAATCGCACTTTTGATTGCTTCTGCAGATCCATGAACATCTGATTTTACGATAATATTTAATTCTGCAGCTGACTTATCAGCAAAAGCTGAATCTTGAGTTGCAAGAGTTAGAGGGCTTCCACCCGTTTTGGTTTCATCTGCTCTAGTCTCACTTAATGTTTTGGCTTCTTTTTCTGAATCTAAGACAATAAAATCATCTCCTGATTTAGCTGCTCCGTTAATACCAAGAATTTCAACTGGCATTGATGGTGGTGCTTCATTAACACTTTCTCCTTTATCGTTAATTAAAGCTCTTACTTTTCCCCATTTTAATCCACTAACAAAGAAATCACCTTTTTTAATTGTTCCAGATGTAACCACAACTGTTGCAACCGCTCCTCTACCAATATCAATTTTAGATTCTAAAACAATTCCAGTTGCTTTAGATTCAAAGTCAGTTTTTAAATCCAAGATTTCTGCTTGAAGAACAATCGACTCTACTAACTTATCTAAATTCTTTTTATTTTTTGCAGAAATTTCAACCATCAAAGTATCTCCCGATAAATCTTCTGCAATAAGTTCATATTCTAAAAGTTGGTTCTTTATCTTTTGTGGGTCTGCTTCTGGTAAATCACACTTGTTGATTGCTACAACTATTGGCACGTTCGCAGCTTTTGCATGTTTTATAGATTCAATTGTTTGAGGTTTAACTCCATCATCTGCAGCAACAACTAATACTACAACGTCTGTTAATTTTGATCCTCTTGCTCTCATTTCTGTAAATGCAGCGTGACCTGGTGTATCAATAAAAGTTAGTTTATTAGATTCGTGTTGTATTTGATAAGCACCAATATGTTGTGTTATTCCACCAAATTCACCAGAGACAACATTCGCACTTCTTAAAACATCTAATACTGAAGTTTTCCCATGGTCCACATGACCCATCACAGTTACGATCGGCGGTCTATTCTTTAAATTTTCAGATCTAGACTCTTTTATTTTTTGAATAATCTCTTCTGCTTTTGTTTCTCTAATAGGATTGTGACCAAATTCTTTTACTAAGTATTCAGCTGTATCTGCTGCTAATGTTTGATTGATAGTAACCGTCACTCCCATTCCAAATAAATGTTTAATTACATTGTTTGATTGCTCAGCCATTCTATTAGAAAGTTCTCTCACTGTGATTGCTTCAGGAATATTTACATCTCTTTTTACGGGCTTTAAGCTTTCTTGAATTTCTTCTTTAGTTAGCTCTCTATTTTCTTTTAACTTTGCTCTTTTAAGCGAAGCCATACTTCTTGATCTTGCTTCAATCTCATCACTTAATGCTCTTGATACTGTTAATTTTAATTCTCTTTTTTTAGTTTCAGGTTTACCTGTATCCCCTTTAAGTCTTCTAGTTGCTCTTTGCTCAGCTAACTTACGTTTTTCATAATCATTAGTTATTGGAGAAGATGGTTTAGGAGCTGATGTAGTTCTAGGAGGAAAGCTACTCGCAGTGGTTACTGCTGGTTTTGACCTAACACTAGCAGGTCTAGTAAAGTTACCTCTAGGTGCAAATTTGCTAGGTTTTTTTTCAATTACAACAGAATTTTTACTTTGAGTTTTTGCTATCTCTATATTCTCTATCGATTTCTTGGCTATGCCAGAAAGTGTTAATTTTGTTTTTTTGTTTTCCATATTTCATTACTCAATCTTTGTAAATTATGTTTCTTGCAGACATAATTAACTCATCTGCTTCTGTTTTTGATAAAGCAAAATCTTCAAGGTATCCTTGAATCTTAATTCTTTCACCTTTCACAACATCATAACCACCAGTTAATTCATCAGAGGCAAGGTCTGCAAAATCTTCTAGCTTTAAAATCTTTTGCTCTCCTAAAGTAACCAACATTCCTGGCGTTAGTCCTTTGTGATTTATAAGATCATCTTGAAGGCCCAAATCTTTAATTCTTTGAGTGATGTCTTCTTGATCTTTTTGATAAAACTCTTTTGCTCTTTCAATCAAAGCCTTAGCAGTGTCTTCCTCTATACCTTCAATTTTCATTAAATTTTCTGGTGAGCTATCTTTAATGTCTGAGATTGAAGAAAAACCTTCTGCAACAAGTAATTGTCCCAATGTTTCGTCTAGCTCTAAATTTTTAACAAAGTTTTCAGTTTTTTCTTTAAACTCAGATTGTCTTCTTTCTGAATCTTCTGCATCAGTCATTATATTAATTTCATAATTTAATAATTTAGTAGCCAACCTAACATTTTGACCTCTACGACCAATTGCTTTACTTAAGTTTTCTTCAGTTAAAATTACATCTAATTTTTTTGCAACACTATCAACGTTTACTCTTTGAACTTCAGCGGGTGACAATGCATTTGAAACTACTATTGCTGGATCTTCAGACCAATTAACAATATCAATTTTTTCACCTTGTAATTCATTAACTACTGCTTGAACTCTTGATCCTCTCATTCCAACACAAGCTCCTACTGGATCTAATGAAGTATCAACTGCTTTGACACAAATTTTTGCTCTACTTCCTGGATCTCTTGCTGATGATTTGATTTCAATTAAACCATCATAGATTTCAGGAACCTCTTGAACAAATAATTTTTCCATAAATTTTGGATGTGCTCTTGATAAAAATATTTGTTGTCCTCTAGCTTCTCTTTTTACATCATAACAATAAGCTTTAACTCTATCTCCAGCTTTAATATTTTCTCTAGGGATCATTTCGTTTTTTTGAATAATTGCTTCAGTTCTACCTAGATCAACTATCACATTTCCAAACTCTAGACGTTTAACAATTCCACTTAGAATTGAATCTTTTTTATCTATGAAATCATTGTATTGTCTTTCACGCTCTGCTTCTCTTACATTAAAACTAATAACTTGTTTTGCTGTTTGCGCAGCTATTCTTCCAAAATCAAAAGAGGGAAGCGGTTGTAAAATTTCGTCACCAATCTTTTTATCTTTGTTTATTTCATTTAAAATGATTGCATCTTGAAGATTAATTTCTGTATTTGTATTTTCTGGTTTTTCTACAACAATTAATTTTCTAAAAATTCCGATATCGCCACTTTCTCTGTCTATTAAAACTTTAATTTCATTGTCCTGTCCAAATTTAGATTTGGCAGCTTTTGCAATTCCAGTTTCCATGGAATCAATAATTAATTCTTTATCTATAGATTTTTCTAAAGCAACTGCTTCAGCAATTCTTAATAATTCTAATTTATCTGATCTTCTATTTAACATAAGTTTATTAGCTCCAAAAAAAAATGGGCTAAAGCCCATTCTGTAATTTCAATAATGTAAGGGCAATATATAAAGATTTTTTTTTAATTCAATAGCAACTATTTAGAAAAAACGTCTTTTTTATCAGTTTTTTCCCATGAAAATGAACCATTAGCTTCAGGCACTCTTCCAAAGTGACCGTAAGCTGCTGTTTTTTCATAAATAGGTTTATTTAAGCCTAGCATTTCTCTTATACCTCTTGGGCTTAAATCAAAATTTTCTGAAATCTTTTCTGTTACAAATTTATTTTTTTCTAAATCATTATCAAATAAATCTACATAAATTGATAAAGGTTTAGAAACTCCAATTGCATATGCTAGTTGAATTAAACATTTTTCAGCGATATTAGATGCAACAATATTTTTAGCAATATATCTTGCTGCATAAGCAGCTGATCTGTCCACTTTGGTTGGATCTTTACCAGAAAAAGCTCCCCCACCATGAGGTGCTGCTCCACCATAAGTATCTACAATAATTTTTCTACCTGTTAAACCACAATCCCCATCCGGACCACCAATCACAAAATTTCCAGTTGGGTTTATATATAATTCATCTTCATTAAAATCTTTCAAAAACTTTTCTGGAATTGATTTTAATAAATAAGGTTTTAATAATTCTCTAACTTTAGCCTGATCTACATCTGCTGAGTGTTGTGAAGATATAACAACTGATTTTACTTTGGTTGGTTTTCCATCAACATATTCAAACGTAACTTGACTTTTTGAATCTGGCTCAATATTTTTTAATTTTCCAGATTTTCTATCTTCTGCCATTAATCTCAAAATCTTATGAGAATAATGAATTGGCGCAGGCATTAATTCTTCAGTTTCATTACAGGCATAACCAAACATTATTCCTTGGTCACCGGCTCCTTCATCTTTATTATCTGATGAGTCCACACCCATTGCTATATCTGCAGATTGTGCGTGAAGGTGGCTTTCTATTTTTGTAGCTTCTCTCCAAGTAAAACCATCTTGATCGTACCCTATATCCTTGATGCATTCTCTTACTTTTTGAATAAGATCCTCTTCTTTGATGCTCGGTCCTCTTACTTCTCCAGCTAAAACAACTTTGTTTGTAGTGGTTAAAGTTTCACATGCTACTCTTGAAAAAGGATCACCTGAAAGATAGCTATCCACAACCATGTCAGAAATACGATCTGACACCTTGTCTGGATGTCCCTCTGAAACAGACTCGCTTGTAAATAAAAAATTTTTTAAATTACTCATCTCCAATTTTCTTAAATGAAAAAATTAAAAAAATATATAATAAAATAAGTATAAAAAATATCTTATCCCCATAATTCATATAAGGTGTAGATTTAATGACTTTGCTCTCTTTAAAATCAACATAACCAGTAGAGCCAAATTCAACTTTTTTTTCTATAACACCAATTGGATTAATAATGGCAGATATTCCATTATTTGCTGATCTAATTATATACTTTCCACTTTCAATTGATCTAAAGATACTATGTGAAAAATGTTGTTTTGGGCCAATAGAATTACCAAACCACCCGTCTTCTGAAATGTTGATTATATAATCAAAGTTTTTGTCTTTAAATAATCTATTAGAATAAATAATTTCGTAGCAAATTAAGGGAAGTAATTTTAGTTCTATCTTATCATTTTTTATTGAGAGTGCTTTTAAGTTGTTACCTTTTGAAAAAGATTGGTAGTCGTTGGTTACTGTTTTAAGTCCTATTAAACCAAGGATTTTTTCAAACGGTGTAAACTCACCAAATGGTACTAGATTAACCTTATTATAACTCTCAACTAAATCTAATTTATTGTTAAAAACTGCCATTGAATTAAAAAATAAGTTTTCACTATTTTTAGACTCAACACTATTAAGACCCATAATAATTAAATCATCATCCCCAAAATTATTCAAAAATAATTCCTTATATACAGACATATCACTTAAATAACTGTCTGGAATAATTCCTTCAGGCCATAAAAAAACTGTCGGTTTTTTTTTTTCTGGGCTACTCAAAAAAATTAGTTCCTTGATAATCTTTAACTCATCCTGCTTTGAGTAAAATCGATCTAAACTAATTTTGGATGATACAGTTCTTATTATAAAATTATTTTTAATATCAGCCAAATTGTTAAATTGATTATACTTTAAATTCCCAAAAATTAAAAAACCTATAGAAATTACTATGAAGAAAGAACAGACAATAATTTCTTTTCTAGCTTTTCTTAAAATAAATATAGCCGGTACAGTAAACAAAGATATGCAGATCAAATTGAAAGAGTAAGTTCCAATTACTGAAAGAATTT
>CAJQTI010000021.1 GCA_905618915.1 uncultured Candidatus Pelagibacter sp.
TCATTTACCAAATTAAATGTTGGACTAGTAACTTCAGTTAAATTTATTTTGTTTAATTGCTGAAGATTATTAATTAGGTGTCTTATAAATGTTGTTTTTCCTACACCTATTTCTCCATGAAAATAAGCTACATCCCCTTTATATAATATTCTTGAAAATTTTTTAGCTAGCTCAGATGTTTTATCTTCTAAGGAGATATCTATTTTTTCGCTATTAGTAGCGATAAGCATCTGGCTTGAATGGACCATCTGTTTCAACACTTATATAGTCAGCTTGGTCTTTTGATAGTTTTGTAAGTTTTGCTCCTACTTTTTTTAAGTGAAGCATTGCTACTTTTTCATCTAATGATTTTGGTAACACATAAACTTTATTTTCATAATTTTTATGATTATCCCAAAGCTCAATTTGTGCCATTACTTGGTTTGTAAATGACGCACTCATTACAAAACTTGGATGCCCTGTTGCACAACCTAAATTTACTAATCTACCTTTAGCTAAAAGAATAATTCTCTTTCCATCAACTAATTCTATTTCGTCTACTTCTGGTTTTACTTCTGTCCATTTATAATTTTTTAAGGCTTCTACTTGAATCTCATTATCAAAGTGACCAATATTACAAAGTATTGCTCTATCTTTCATATTTCTCATATGATCTGCAGTAACAATGTCTATATTACCTGTGGCTGTAACAACAATATCTGCTTTACTTATTGCTTCATCCATTAAAACTACCTCATAGCCTTCCATTGCTGCTTGGAGTGCACAAATTGGATCTGCTTCTGTAACCATAACTCTTGCTCCACTTTGTCTTAAAGATGCAGCACTACCCTTTCCAACATCACCAAAGCCTGCAACAATTGCAACTTTACCAGACATCATAACATCTGTGGCTCTTCTAATTCCATCTACTAAACTTTCTCTACAACCATACAGGTTATCAAATTTTGATTTTGTAACTGAATCGTTAACATTAATTGCTGGTATCATTAATGACCCATCTTTTTCCATCTTGTTTAATGCTTTAATTCCAGTTGTTGTTTCTTCTGAAACACCTTTTACTTCCTTTAACAAATCTTTGTAATCGCTATGCATCATTGCAGTTAAATCACCACCATCATCTAATAGCATATTTGCTTTCCAGTCTTTTTTACCTTCTATTGTTTGTTTTATGCACCATACAGCTTCCTCTTCAGTTTCACCTTTCCAGGCAAAAACTGGTATTCCTGCTTTAGCTATTGCTGCAGCAGCATGATCCTGCGTTGAAAAAATATTACAAGAAGACCATCTAACTTCTGCTCCAAGCTCTACTAAAGTTTCAATTAAAACTGCTGTTTGAATTGTCATATGAAGACATCCTAATATTCTTGCTCCTTTTAAGGGTGCTTTTCCTGAATATTCTTCTCTTAACGCCATTAGACCAGGCATTTCACTTTCGGCTATTGAAATTTCTTTTCTTCCAAAGTCTGCTAGCGATATGTCTTTAACTTTAAAATCATCCATTGCTCGGTTTTATACAATAAAAATTTGATTAATCAACTTATGATTAGACTTTAGAGAAGACGATCTCAACATTTGCACCTTTTTGAGAGACATTGTTTGAGGCATTAATGCTAGCACCATGAAGATCAACAAGGTTTTTTACTATATTTAAGCCCAAACCAGAGTGTTCGCCAAAGGTATCTGGTCTATTACTATAGAATCTATCAAATATTTTTTTTGTATCTGTTTCTTTAAATCCTTTACCTTCATCAATAACTTTTAAAATAATCTTGTCTTTATCTCCTTTGTAAATTTCAACTAAGATTTCTTTATTATCCTCACTAAAGGAAATTGAATTATCTAATAAGTTTGCAATAATTTGCTCAATTCTATTTTCTATTCCATTGATAAAATATTCTTCTTGATCATCTTGATCATTTAACATTATTTTAATTCCTCTTTTTGCTTCATAAATATTATTAAAATCATCTACTACAGACCTTGCAATTAACTTAAGATTAATTTTTTTCATTTTTTCTTTACTTAAAGCAACCTCATCTTTTAATATTTGAGAATAATCAGTGATCAATCTTTCTATTCTTTGAACATCGTGATTGAGAATATTAATTAATTTACTTCTTTGAGCTTGATCATCGGTCTCATTCAATATTTCTGAAGCACTTTTCAATGATGTTAGGGGGTTTCTTATCTCATGAACAAGGTCAGTTGAAAAATTTTCTGCATGTGAAATTCTTTTTTGAAGTTCACTTGTCATATCATCTAACGAATTTGATAAAGTTCCTAACTCATCATTTCTACTTTTAAGTTCATTAATATTTGTTTTTTTTTTACTCTTTTCTTTTATAATTTTTGTATATGCTACTAAGTTCTTTATAGGCTTAAGAAAATATCTATTTAAAACAAAAGAGAATACAAATATTACTATAATTATAAATATTGCTGTTCTTAGAATAAATGTTTTTCTTTCATCAATAGCAGATTTAACATCATTAGCATTTTCAGTGATTACTAGGTATCCGATATTAACTCCATTCATTGTTATATTTTTAACTGTTGTTAACAAAAATTGATCATAGCCTTCCTGGGTAAAGGTAAAAGGTTTTCCATAATCTTTTGACCACGAATAATTAGTAAGAACATCTTTAAGTGAAACGGTTTTTGCTTTATTTATATTTTTCGTTTCTACAATTTTTTTGCTTTTTTCTTTATCTAATATTTCTAGCTCGACTATATCCAGTCTACTAGAAAAAGATCTTGGGTCTAAATCTAGCGTATCAGTGTCACCTACTAAATTAAATTGATTATCAAATAAGATAACTCTATCTAGGTTTTGAAATAAAAATCTTGTTGAAAATAAAAATCTTCTAATATCTTCTTCTTCAAATTTTATATTTAACCTTAAAATATGCTCAATTGTATTGTTAATTATCTGAATATGTTTGGATGTTTTATTTTTTATTAAATTAGGTTTTGCATTACTAATGTATAGAGCTGTTAAACACCCTATAATTAAAAAAATAACTAAATTAATAAATAAAAATTTTTTTAATATAGATAAACTTTTTAGAAAATTGCTGAACATTAACTAACGTTCCATCTGTATCCACTGCCATATCTTGTTTCTATAGCTGTAAAATCAGGGTCAACTTTTTTAAATTTTTTTCTAATTCTTTTAACATGACTATCAATAGTTCTATCTTCAATATCCGTATCTTCTCGATAAGCAATATCCATAAGTTGAGCTCTTTCTTTTATTATTCCTGGTCTCTTTGCTAATTCTTTAACTATTAAAAATTCTGTAGTGGTAAGTTTATCTGGTAATTGCTTGCTATCCCATTCACATTCAAGTTGTGAGGGGTCAAGTTTTAACTTCCCATGTGAAATAATATTTTTTGTGTCTTCAAGATTGTTATTAATATCTTTTTTTCTAAGCTGAACCCTTATTCTTTCTATTAAAACTTTAATGGAAAACCCTCCTGACTTTTTTATAAAATCATCTGCACCCAACTTTAAGCTTAACAGTTCGTCTATCTCATCATCTTTTGAAGTTAAAAAAATTACGGGTAAAGAAGTTTTTTTTCTTAATTTTTTTAAAAGTTCTTCGCCATCCATTTTTGGCATCTTTATATCTATAACAGCAAGGTCTGGTGGATTTCTAGTTAACCCAATTAAAGCACTTTCTCCATCAATATACGTTTGAACTTTAAAGCCCTCTTTTTCAAGCGCTATACTTATACTTGTGAGTATATTTCTATCATCATCAATAAGAGCTATTGTTTGTGTTTGCATAATCTACTTTAAAAATACTAAATTGTTCTAATTTAGGCAATGGAGATAAATTAATGAAGTATTCCCCAATTGTCCCCTGTATTCACGTCTACCGTCAATGGTGTTGAAAAAGTGTGTAAATCACTTTCTGTAACACTAGTCATTTCATCCTTGATTATTTCAGTTATATTTTTAACTTCTTTTACCGGAACCTCAAAAATTAGTTCATCATGAATTTGCAATAATATTTTTGATTTATTATTTTTAATACTTTCAAATTTTTTGTTAAGTCTAATCATTGCAAGTCGCATGATTTCAGATGCTGACCCTTGAATGGGAGCATTGATAGCTGCTCTTTCTTGAAAATTTCTTACATTGAAATTTTTATCATTAATTCCATTAAAATGAGATCTTCGACCAAAAATATTATTTACATAGCCACTTTTTCTACAAAACTTAATTGTATTATCCATATAAATTTTTATTTCAGGAAATTTTAAAAAATAAGCATTTAAAAATTCATCTGCTTCATGATTTGAAACGTTGATTTGTTTTGCAAGCCCATATTGTGAAATACCATAAATTATTCCAAAATTAATGGCCTTGGCCTTCCTTCTCATGTCTTGGTCTACTTTTTTTATATCAACATTAAATACTTGGCTTGCTGTAAGAGAGTGAATATCTTCATCGTTACTAAACGCTTTTTTCAGTTCTTTGACTTCTGCCAAATCTGCTAAAATTCTCATTTCAATCTGATTATAATCTGCAGATATTAATGTGAGGCCCTTTTCTGCTATAAAAGCTTTTCTTATATCCTTACCATCCTCTGATTTAATAGGAATATTTTGTAGATTTGGATCACTGGAAGCTAGCCTTCCTGTTGTTGTTGCTGCCAATAAAAATGAGGTATGAACTCGTTTAGTGGTTGGATTAATATGCTCAGGTAAGGCATCTGAATAAGTATTTTTAAGTTTAGATACTTGTCGCCAGTCTAGAATTAATTTAGGGAATTTATGCCCTTTAAATGCCAACTCTTCTAGCACGCTTGCATTTGTAGCAAAACTTCCTTTTCTAGTTTTTTTAAGTACGGCAATCTTTAAATCATTGTAAATAATTTCACCTAATTGTTTTGGTGAGGCAATATTAAATTCTTTTTTTGAAATTTTAAAAACTTCTTTTTCTAGTTTATTGATCTTTTTCTCAAATTTTTCAGACAACACCTTTAAAAATTTATTATCTATTTTAATTCCTTCAATTTCCATAAATGCTAGTATTTTAATTAAAGGTTTTTCAAAGATCTCATAAATATTAGTTAATTTTTCTAATTTTAAATTTTTACTAAATATTTTGTATAATCTATAAGTAATATCAGCATCTTCAGCAGCATACTCCATTGCCTTATCTAGCTCTACATCACTAAAATTTATTTCTTTCTTACCTGTGCCAACAATTTCTTTAAATGAAATTGTTTTATGCTGTAGATGAATCTCAGACAAGGTATCCATGTTGTGTCTATTTTTTCCAGCATCCAATACATAGGACATCAACATCGTGTCTTCCATAGAATTCATAATTATCCCTTGTTTAAACAAGACAATAAAATCAAACTTAATATTTTGACCAATCTTTTTTACACTCTTGTCTTCTAAGAGTGGTTTTAATTTTTTGATTACAGCTTCTTTTTTTAAACATCCTTTAAACTTATGACCAATTGGAATATAACAAGCTTTACCAATTTTAGTGCTTAATGAAATTCCCACTAAATCAGCTTGATGTGCATCTAGTGAGCTAGTTTCAGTATCAATTGCTAGTTCTCCAGCTTCTTCTGCTTCGTTAATCCACTCATCTATTTCTTTTTCATTTGTAATTAAATGATAGTTTTTTTTATTTATATTTTGCTGGTTTTTTTCAGGTTTTGTCTCTCTTGCAATTTCTCCTAGCTCAGGTTCTCCATATGCAGAGATGACAGAGCTAAGAAGTCTATTAAACTCCATTTCTCGTAAAAATTTATATAGCTTATCTTTATCAATCTCCTTTAGATTAAATTCTTCTATCTTTCTTTCAACTGGAGCATCTTTCATTAGTGTCACTAATTTTTTACTAATTATCGCTTTATCTTTGTTTTCTATAAGTGTTTCTCTTCGTTTATTTTGTTTTATTTCTTGAGCGTTATCTAATAACTTTTCTAAAGTTCCATATTTATTAATCAGTTCTGCTGCAGTCTTAACACCTATACCTGGAACTCCAGGGACATTATCGCTACTGTCCCCAGCTAAGGACTGAACATCAATAACTTTTTCTGGACCTACTCCAAATTTGGTTACTATATCTTCAGATGTTATAAATTTATTTTTCATTGGATCGAATATACGAACGTCTTTTCTATACAATTGCATTAAGTCTTTATCTGAGGAAACTATTGTTACCTTCGCACCTTTTGCTAAAATTTGCTCTGCATAAGTAGCTATTAAATCATCTGCTTCATAATTTGGAAGATCTACAGATGGTAAATTAAAAGCAACTACAGACTTTCTTATATATTCAAACTGTGGTGCTAAATCATCTGGTGCTTCTGATCTATTAGCTTTGTAGTCTGAATAGATTTCATTTCTAAAAGTTTTTCTAGCTGCATCAAATATTACTGCAAAGTGCGTAGGTTTTTGAAGATTTTCATTTGATTTTGAATCTTCTAGCAATTTGAATAGCATACTACAAAATCCACTAACTGCACCAACTGGAAGACCATCACTTTTTCTAGTTAGTGGTGGCAATGCATAATAAGCTCTAAAAATATAACCCGAACCATCTATTAAATAAAAATGGTCTGTTTTTTTTATTTTATCCATTAAATAATATTATCTTAATAATTTTAAATACTATAAATGTATTAACACGCATGGAGCAAAAAAATATACTTTCTGTTAAAAATTTAAAAAAAATTTATTCAAGTGAACAGGCTGGAGACAACCTTGCATTAAATGATTTAAACTTGGACGTGAAAGAAGGAGAAATTTTTGGTCTTCTCGGCCCTAATGGTGCTGGAAAAACGACATTTATAAATATTTTAGCTGGAACAGTGATAAAAACAGCCGGACAAGTAAATGTCTGGGGTTTTGACTTAGATAAGAACCCAAGACAAGTTAGAGCTTCGGTTGGAATAGTGCCTCAAGAAGTAAATCTTGATCCATTTTTTAGTCCAAGGAAATTATTAGAGTTACAGGCTGGCCTCTATGGAATTAAAGAAAAAGATAGAATTACAGATACAATTCTAAAATTAGTATCCCTAGAAAAACAAGCTAATAGCTATGCTAGAAGTTTATCTGGTGGAATGAAAAGAAGGTTGCTAATGGCTAAAGCTTTAGTTCATCAGCCACCAATAATTATTTTGGACGAACCTACAGCTGGCGTTGATGTGGAGTTAAGGCAGAATTTATGGAAAAATGTAAAATTACTCAATGAACTTGGTGTAACTATCATTCTAACAACTCATTATCTTGAAGAAGCTGAGGAAATGTGTGGAAGAATAGCTATATTAAACAAAGGAAATATTGTTGCTCTAGACAGCACTAAGAATTTATTAGACAGAATTCAAACCAAAAAAGTAACCTTTAAAACTGACATGAAGATTAATATTAACGAAGATGATCTAGAATCTTTAAAAATAGTCTCACACTTAGATAATGAGGTTTGTGTTTCTTATGAAAAAAGTAAAATTAATATGGAAGAATTAATTAATTTAATTAAGAAAAATAACGTCAAAATTATAGATATTTCAACTGACGATGGTGATTTAGAGGATGTTTTTTTAAGACTAATAAAAAACTAGATTATCACATTAATAAATAGTAATTTATAGATATGGATCTACTAAAAACAAATTCAATTCAAAAAATATTAAAAACATTTATTCTAATTTTCGTAGGAACAATGGCTTTGACTATTTCAGCTAAATTAAAAATACCATTTTATCCTGTACCTATGACAATGCAAACTTTTGTAGTTCTATTTTTGGGAATTGCTTTTGGATATAAAATTGGCCTAGCATCTGTAGCAGTTTATCTTCTAGAGGGTATTCTAGGAATGCCAGTATTTTCTAACTCACCAGAAAAAGGTGTTGGGATAGTTTACTTTACCGGTCCAACAATGGGATACTTAATTGGATTTTTATTTGCTTCTTTTTTTGCAGGCTATTTAAATTTTAATAAAAACATTTTTATAATTTTTGGAAAATTAATATTTTCTGTTTCGGTAATCTATATATTTGGAATTATTTGGTTAGGATTTTTAATTGGATGGGACAAACCAATTCTTCAATTAGGAGTTACACCATTTTTATTAGCTGAATTATTCAAGATTTGTTTGTTAACTATATTGGCTAAAAAGATTATTAAATTTAGAAAATTTATCTAGGTGATCTTTTAGACAGAATTCTTTGTAGAGTTCTTCTATGCATCTTAAGTCTTCTAGCTGTTTCTGAGACATTTCTATTACATAATTCAAAAACTCTATGAATATGTTCCCACTTAACTCTATCAGCTGACATAGGATTTTCTGGTGGTTCAGCTTTTTTTTCTGGATCGGCTAGCAATGCTTTTTCAACATCATCTGCATCTGCTGGCTTTGCAAGATAATCAATTGCACCTTCTTTAATCGCAGCTACAGCTGTTGGAATATTTCCATAACCTGTTAACATTATAATTCTACTTCTTGGATTAGAAATTTGAATCTGTTTTACTACCTCAAGTCCATTTCCATCAATTAGTCTAAGATCAACAACAGCAAAACCTGGTTTTTTTTCTATGACTGATTGAATACCTTTTTGCACACCCTCAGCTTGAAAAACCTCAAACCCTTTTTTTTCCATTGCTCTGGCAAGTCTATCCCTGAAAGGATTGTCATCATCAACAATTAATAGGGTTTTGTTGTCAAAATCACTTATTTTTTTTAAATTACTCAGTTCAGCCATATAATTTATATGGTGATTAATTATCTAATTTCAACACCTATTATTTACTTTACATTAATTAACTATTGCCTTAATTGCATAATTTATATGAAAGTTTTTAACTATTTTTAAAAACTTTTTTTTATTAAATTTTTTTTGGAGATATAATGCAAAAATTTAAAACAGTTGATGAGCTTATAAATCAACTAAAACCAGAACAACCTATTTATTGTATTAGGAAAAAATCAATACAATCGGCTTCTAAATATTTTACAAATAAATTTCCTGGTAAAGTGCTCTATGCTGTAAAAACTAATCCACATCCCGAAGTATTAAAAACAATAGTTGAAAGTGGAATTGAGAACTTTGACGTGGCCTCTATTCAAGAAATTAGAGATATAAGAGCAATTAATCCTAATGCAAAATGTTCATATATGCATACGGTCAAAAGTAGAGAAAGTATTAAAGAAGCTTATTTTAATTATAATGTTAAAGCTTTTTCCCTTGATACTAAAGATGAATTAATAAAGATTATTGAAACAACTAACGAGGCAAAAGACCTTGAATTGTTTGTAAGAGTAGCCGTTTCAAATGAGCATGCTGAAATAGATTTATCAACAAAGTTTGGGGCGTCCATACCTGAGGCGACTGCTTTATTGAGATTAACAAAGCAATATGCAAAAAAAATAGGACTAAGTTTTCATGTGGGATCTCAATGTATGCACCCCATTTCTTATTCAAAAGGAATTGCAGATATTGGAAATATAATAAGAAAAACAAAAATTATTCCTGATTATATTAATATTGGTGGTGGTTTTCCTGCTATATATCCAGATCTTGTACCTCAATCTTTAGATAATTATTTGGAAGAAATAAAAAAAGGCTTAGCTAATTTAAACTTAGAAAAACTACCTGAAATATTATGTGAGCCTGGAAGAGCACTAGTTGCAGAAAGTGGTTCAACGATTGTAAGAGTAAATCTTAGAAAAAAACAAAAGCTTTATATTAATGATGGAACCTATGGAACTCTTTTTGATGCTGGCACACCAAACATAGTTTACCCTTCTCGTTTAATTAAAAGTGGAAAATCAATATCAAAAAAATTAACTGCTTTTGATTTTTATGGACCTACGTGCGATAGTATGGATTACATGAGGGGACCTTTTTTGCTTCCAAACAATATTAAAGAAAATGATTATATTGAACTAGGTCAGCTTGGTGCCTACGGTCTAACTTTTAGAACTCAATTTAATGGTTTTTACTCTAATGAAATTTATGAAGTAGAAGACGAACCAATAATGACGTTATATGGTAAAGAGAGCAATAAAGGTATATTAGTTGCTTAATGTCAGATAACAAAAATTTAACTCATAATAGCAAAAAAAGCTTCTTACAAAACCCAGTTGAACACATCGATATTACTTCTTTTGATGCACGGAAAATAATTTCCTCAATGGAAAAAATGTCTTTTGTCTCAAGAGAAACAGCAAATGCAGCCAATATCTTTAATGAAATGATTCAAGATAAGGATTGCACAATTTTTTTAACACTTGCTGGATCAACTTCTGCTGCAGGGTGTATGAATATTTATAAAGATTTAGTTAAATATAATATGGTTGATGCAATTATTGCAACAGGAGCTTCAATAGTTGATATGGATTTTTTTGAAGCTTTAGGTTTTAAACATTACCAAGGTTCACAGTTTCAAGATGATACTGAATTAAGAAAAAATTATATAGATAGGATTTACGATACTTATATTGATGAAGAAGAATTGCAGGAATGTGATCAGAAAATATGCGAAATAGCAGATACACTTGATCCAAGAAGTTATACATCAAGAGAATTTATTTATGAAATGGGTAAATATTTAAAGAAAAATTCTAAAAAAAAAGATTCTTTAATTGAAACAGCATATGACAATAATGTTCCTATATTTTGTCCCGCATTTACAGACTCAAGTGCTGGTTTTGGATTGGTCACTCACCAAGAAAATAATCCTAAAAACCATATTACGATAGATTCTATTAGAGAACTTCGTGAATTAACTGAAATAAAGATTCAATCAAAAGGATCTGGCTTATTTATGATTGGTGGAGGAGTTCCAAAAAATTTTGTTCAAGATACTGTTATCTGTGCTGAGCTTTTAGGAAAAGAAGTTGAGATGCATAAATATGCAGTGCAAATTACAGTAGCAGATTCTAGGGATGGTGCTTGTAGTAGTTCTACATTAAAAGAAGCAAGCTCTTGGGGCAAGGTGGATATTGCAAAAGAACAAATGGTTTTTGCAGAAGCAACCAGTGTCCTTCCTTTGATTGTAAGTGACGCTTATCATAAAGGTGACTGGAAAAACAGAACGAGAAAAAACTTCTCAAAAATATTTAAATAAAATTGAAATATCTTTCTAATAAAAACGGTTTTCTAGGAATTGACAATGATGTTAATTTTAAAGAAAAAGTAGTAGTTGTTCCATTTGGTTTAGAAAAAACTGTAAGTTATGGTGGTGGCACTCGTAATGGCCCTAAAGAAATTATCAAAGCATCACATCAAGTTGAATTATATGATGAAGAATTACATTGTGAACCCTATAAAAAAATTGGAATTAAAACTTTAAAACCATTTAAAATTGATAAAGACATTAAAAAAGCTCTTAAAAAAATGTCTGATATAAATCAAGAAATATTGGATAAAAAATTATTTCCAATCACTTTTGGTGGGGAACACTCAATAACACCTGGATGTATTGCTCCATTTGTAAAAAAACACAAAGAAATATGCCTACTACATTTTGATGCACATGCAGATTTAAGAGATAGTTATAATGGAGAAAAATTTTCTCATGCCTCAGCTATTAGGAGATGTCTTGATCATAAAAATGTTTCAATAATCTCATTTGGGATCAGAAATATATCTCAAAGTGAAATACCATTCTTAAAAAAAAACTCATCTAGAATCAATATCTTTTGGGCAAAAGACAAAAGTAAATGGGACCTAAAAAAATTTAAAAAGATGATAAAGAATAAAACAGTTTATTTAACATTTGATGTTGATGGTTTAGATTCAAGTATAATGCCCGCAACAGGTACGCCTGAACCAGGTGGACTATTATGGGATGAAACTTTAAATATTATACGGATAGCTGCAAAAAACTCTAATATTGTTGGTGCAGATATAAATGAACTTTCACCTATAAAAGGTTTTAATTCTTATAATTTTTTAGTAGCTAAACTTGCTTATAAAATCTTATCGTACAAATTTTTATACTAAGCTTTTGAAGCTTTAAGAGTTCCCAATAATAATCTGAATGGAATCAACATTGCTAAAGCAACAAATATTTTAACTGCTAAGTCACCTAGAGATAAAGTAACCCATGGAATTCCAGTTGCATAAAATGAGATAGAAAAGAATAAAAATGTATCAACAGTAGATCCAATTAACGATGAAGTTAGTGGAGCAACAAACCATTTCTTTTTTCTTAAATAGTCAAAAATTTGAACATCCAACAACTGTGCAACCATAAATGCTGTACCTGAACCTATAGCAATTCTGACTGAAATTAAGTCTGCAAAATTTGTTGAAAAGAAAAGAGTAAATACAATCCCTATAATAAAACCAACATAAACAATTTTTCTAGCTACAAACTTACCATAAGATCTATTAGCTAAATCTGTAATCAAAAATGCAACCGGATAACTAAAGGCTCCATAAGTTAGTATTTCTTCTAAGCCATAGTATTGAATGGGGAATTGTACCAAATAATTTGAGGCTAAAACTACAATACCCATTACCAATGAGAGTAACAAAAATAGTCTACTCATTAAGCTGATTTACTAGGGGATACTTTGGGTGCTTTTTTTACAAATGGTGACTTAATTAATATACTTTTTTTTAATTTTTTTAATCTTGGTGATATATTTTTATTTCTTGCAGTCTTTAAAAATTCATCAAAAGTACCTTTTTTATCAACACATCTAACACCTGCATTGCTAACAGTTAAAGTTAGGCTTCTTTTTAAAAGTTCACTTTTAAATTTTGTTTTTTTTAAATTTGGTAAAAATCTTCTATTAGTCTTATTGTTAGCATGACTAACATTGTGACCTTTCATAGGTATTTTGCCGGTTAATTCGCATTTTTTAGACATAATATTTAGTGCCTATATAAGATGAGTTTGTGGCCTCGTCAAGTTTATTAGCTTCAATTAGGTTGTTTCTTACCTATTATTTCTCTAAAATTCTTGATCCCATCAGTAATTAATATTTCTTTTAACTCTTTTTTTATTTTTCCAACAATATTGGGGCCCTGAAAAACCATACCAGTATATAATTGAACATAGCTTGCACCAGCTAAAAATTTTCTGTGTGCACTTTCTCCTGAGTCCACACCACCTACTCCAATAATTTCAATTTTATTTTTTAATAATCTGTAAAACTTACTTATTAATTTATTAGCCTCTTCTTCAAGAGGTTTTCCAGATAAACCACCTTTTTGATGTTTCAGTATATTGTTTAATTTACCTCTATTTCCTGCGGTTGTATTTGAAACAATTATTGCACTTACTTTGTGTTCTAACAATATTTTACTTAATACTTCAATTTGTTCATCTGAAATATCAGGAGAAATTTTTACAACAATTGGTATTTTGGATTTAAGCTTAATTTTTTCTTCTTTAACTAAATTCATTAATTCATCAAATTTAGTTTCATCATGAAAACTTCTTAAGTTTTCTGTATTAGGTGAGGAAATATTAATTGTAATATAGTCAGCGATATCATGAAAAGTTCTAAGACCAATTAAATAATCATTTAGCCTATCATCACTATCTTTATTTGGACCTATATTAATTCCCAATAAACCCTTATTTAAATTTGATCGAATTCTATTGCTTACACTTTCTGATCCTAAATTATTAAATCCCAATCTATTTATAAGTGCTTCGTCTTCCACCAATCTAAATACTCTTGGTTTTGGATTTCCATACTGTTTAAGTGGTGTAACGGTCCCCACCTCAACAAACCCAAATCCAAGTTTAAATAAAGAATTATAAACTTCAGCATTTTTATCAAATCCAGCAGCCATTCCAATTGGGTTATCTATTTCTTTGCCAAATAGTTTAGTCTTGAACATTGGATCATCTTTATTTTCATCCCTTAAATTTGGTGTCAAATTTAATCTTAAAGACTTAATTGCTAAATTATGAGCAGTTTCAGGATCAATTTTAAAAATTAGTGATCTGAATTTTGAAAACATTATTTTATTTTTTCTGTTATTAATTTTTTAGTTTCATCAACTCCAAAGAAGCTTATAAAAAAGCCCATTCTTGGACCATTTTCATCTCCAAATACGACTTCATAAATCAATTTAAACCAATCACGTAGATTTTCTGAATATCCATTTTCTTTTCCAGTTGAGTAAATTAATGTTTGAATATCCTCAGGTAACATTGCATCATTACAATCATCAAGAGTCTTTACTAGAGCCTCTAATGCAATTTTTTCGTTTGAATCTGGTTTCTTATATTTTTTCTGAAGTTTGATTACATCATTAAAGTATTTAATAGCGTAGCCAATTAAATTATCAAAAATTATATGATCTTTTTCTGAGATATCTTTTTTATATTTTTTTACAAACTTCCAAAGTAACTCCTTGGTATCTGCATTACTTGCCTCCACTAAATTTAAAAGCATTGAAAAACTCATAATAGTATCTTCTTTAGGAATTAATCCATTATGCACATGCCAAACTGGATTCATTAATAACTGTAATTCATTTTGATTTTTAGCTTTTTCCACAAAATCTAAATATTCATCAACCGTTTTTGGAACTATTTCTTTGTATAGTTTTTTTGCTCTTTTGGGATTTTGATACATATACAATGAAAGACTTTCAGGAGACGCATATTCTAACCACTGATCAATAGTGATCCCATTACCTTTTGACTTTGAAATTTTTTCCCCTTTTTCATCTAAAAATAGTTCATATGCAAAACCAGACGGGTTTGTTTTGCCAATCAATTTAACTATTCTTGAAGATAATATTGCACTTTCTATTAAATCCTTTCCATACATTTCAAAATCTATATCGAGGGCGTACCACCTCATAGCCCAATCTACTTTCCACTGCAATTTACAATGTCCGTCTAAAATACTTGTTTCAAGTTTTTTTCCATTATTATCAAAGATAATTTTAGATTTTTCTTTTAAGATTTCTAAAACTGGAATTTCTAAAACCTTACCAGTATCTGGACATATAGGTAAAAAGGGACTGTAGGTTCTTTGTCTTTCCTTACCAAGTGTTGGAAGAATTATATCCATGATACCCTGATAGTTTTCTAAAATTAATTGTAGCGTTGGATTAAAAAAACCACTTTTATAGAGGACTGAAGAACTTTTAAAACTATACTCAAATTTAAATTTATCTAAAAAATCTTTTAACATTTCATTATTATGCTCACCAAAGCTTGAAAATTTTTTGAATGGATCTGGTACTTGGGTTAAAGGTTTATGAAGGTTTTTATTTAATAGCTCTTGATTAGGTACATTTTCAGGAACTTTTCTGAAACCATCCATGTCATCTGAAAAAGTTATAATTTCTGTTGGTATATCCGTAAGTTGTTTTAGGGCATTAACCATCATTGATGTTCTTGCTACCTCACCAAAGGTACCTATATGGGGTAATCCACTTGGTCCATAGCCAGTTTGTAAAATAATTTTACCTTTTTTCTCAATAAAGGATTTTCTTTCACGCAACATTTTTTTAGCCTCAACAAAAGGCCATGCGTTAGTTTTATCTAAATTTTCTTTTTCAATCACTTTGTTTAATAAGAAATATCTTATATTAGGTGTTATTATTAACTCTTATAGAGTTGAAATTTATTTACCATAAAATAATGTTCTAACAAAATGTCTAATTATAAAACTGTTTTTTTTACCTTGGGTGTTTTGCAAATTATTCTTGGAATTTCTATGATGATTCCAATTTTAGCCCAATTTATTTATTCTGAACTAGATTCTTCTTTTATTGGGGCTTCTATTATTTCAATAATATTTGGTGTTTTATTTTTTTTGACAAATTTAAATCATGACAAAAAGTTAAACTTACAACAAGCATTCTTATTAACTGCTCTTTCTTGGTTGAGTATTGCAATATTTGGCTCTTTACCTTTTATTTTTTCTACTCTTGAACTGTCCATTACTGATTCTTTTTTTGAAAGTATGTCTGGTATTACTACTACTGGATCTACAATTATTTCAAACTTAGAAAGCGCCCCTAGATCAATACTTTTATGGCGAGCTATGCTTCAGTGGTTAGGAGGAATTGGTATTATTGTAATGGCAATAACTCTAATGCCAATAATGAACGTTGGGGGAATGCAGTTATTTAAGATTTCAAGTAACGATTCTTCAGAAAAGTTATTACCAAAATCTAAGGAAATATCTCTTAGATTAATTTATGTATATTTAGTGTTAACAACACTTTGTGCTGTTACCTATAAAATTTTTGGTATGAATATTTTTGATAGCCTAACTCACTCCATGACTACAATAGCAACGGGTGGATTTTCGAATTATAATGAATCTATAGGATATTTTAATAGTTTACCCATTGAAATATCATCGATGGTTTTTATTATACTGGGTAGCCTACCTTTCATAGCTTATATAAAATTTTTAAATGGTAATAAAAAAATATTTACTTCCGATGTCCAAATTAAATCCTTTATTAAGATAATTATTTTTTCAATTATTCTACTTTTTATTTATTCACTTTTTCAAAATAAAGATTTTTCTCAAATTAATATAAGAGTAATTGTTTTTAACGTTATTTCTATCTTAACTGGTACGGGATATGTCACCGGAGAATTTGATGGATGGGGAAATTTTCCACTAATTTTCTTTTTAACTCTAATGTTTATTGGTGGTTGTGCTGGCTCAACAACTTGTGGAATTAAAATTTTTAGAATTCAAATTTTATATCTATTTATTGTTAATCAATTAAAAAAAATTATTTATCCAAGAGGTATATTTGTAATTAAATATGATAAAAATAAAGTTGATGATAAATTTATGGCTTCAATTATCTCTTTTATTTTTCTTTACTTGGTTATATTTTTTTTGATAACTGCATTTTTATCTTTAAGTGGTTTAGATTTTGTAACCTCAATCTCGGGTGCTGCTACATCAATTTCTAATGTTGGTCCAGGGTTAGGCTCTACAATTGGCCCTAATGGTAATTTTTCAAATATACCCGAAATATCTAAATGGATTTTAAGTCTCGGAATGATCTTGGGTAGATTAGAATTGTTTGCTATACTGGTATTGTTTCTACCTTCTTTTTGGAGAAATTAATTATGATTGAAATAAAAAAACAATCACTCTCAGAAACTTTTTCTATCTACTTAGATAAAAGAATGCTTAGAATATTATTGCTTGGGGCTATCTCGGGGTTTCCTTGGGTGCTCATAGGAAGTAGTTTGAGTTTATGGCTTAAGGAAGAGGGGTTGAGTAGATCAACAATTGGTTGGGCAGGTTTAATATTTGCAGTTTACGCTTTTAATTATTTGTGGGCACCACTTGTTGATAGACTTCGAATACCATACCTAACTAAAAAACTTGGTCATAGAAGGGGCTGGATAGTCTTGATGCAAATTGCAATTTTAATTTGCCTTATTACTTGGAGCTTTATTAACCCAACTGAAAACTTAGCACTTTTAATTACAGTTGGTTTAATTATTGCCATAGCTTCAGCCACACAAGATATTACTGTTGATGCCTTAAGAATTGAACAAATAGGTGTGGATGAAAGCAAATCAATGGCTGCTGGTGCAGCTATGGCTGTTGTTGGGTGGTGGAGCGGATACAAACTAGGTGGAGTAATAGCTTTGTTTGCTGCTCAATATTTAGAAAATATGGGTGTTAGCAATTACTGGCAAATTACATTTTTAATTTTAGGTATTGTGATAATTTTAATGAATATAGGATTGATGTTTGTTCATGAGCCACTCACTACAGATAGGCAACTTAAACAAAGAGAGACTGACAATTTAATAGCAAATAAACTTGGGTCAAAAAATATTTTAACCACATTTGTTGCTTGGATCAGTAGTACATTGGGTGGTCCAATACTAAGTTTCTTTAAAAAAAATGGTTTTTCCGTTGCAATTGGAATTTTAAGTTTTATTTTTTTATTTAAGATTGGTGAGGCTTTTCTTGGGCGAATGTCGATAGTATTTTATAAAGAAATAGGATTTTCTAAAGGTGATATTGCTATCTACTCAAAAACATTGGGATGGGTAACTACAGTTATCTTTACATTGTTAGGTGGGCTTTTTGTAATTAGGTCTGGAGTTTTAAAAGCAATGTTTGTTGCTGGTATATTAATGGCTGCAACAAACTTATTGTTTACTGTCTTGGCATGGAGTGATAAATCTGAACTATTATTTGCTGTAGCAGTCATATTTGATGATATTGCAGCAGCTTTTGCAACAGTAGCATTTGTTGCGTTTATTTCACTACTAGTAGACAGAACCTATACGGCGACTCAATATGCATTACTTGCCTCGATTGGAACGGCAGGCAGAACAACGCTCGCCTCATCATCTGGTGCTTTAGTGGATTGGTTAAATGGAGATTGGGGAGTATTTTTCATCTTAACAGCTGTTATGGTAATACCTTCTTTGATTTGTTTATGGTTTATTAAAGATAAACTAAAACTCCGTGAAAAATAATTATTTTTATAAAAAACCTTTATCAAATATTTATAAGAAACCATCCGAAGTTTCTGAAGTTACTTCTCAGATTATATATGGTGAAAAATTCAAAGTTTTATCAAAAAATAAAAGTTGGTTAAAAATAAAAACATCATACG
>CAJQTI010000022.1 GCA_905618915.1 uncultured Candidatus Pelagibacter sp.
CTCCTTTAATATCCAATATATCTTTCGTTAATTTAATTTTAATCTTATGCTCTTCAAGTTTAACTTGCTTGGTATAATTGGGTAAAAAAGATTTTAAATTAAGAGGATTTTTAACTATTTCTAAATTTTCTAAGTTTAAGTTTGTTTCAATTTTTAAATCATTTAATTTAAAATTTTTATTTAAGTTAAAAGAAAAGGTATTTATAGATTTGAAATCAATTTTTTTTATCTCAATAGTATTCAGTAAATTACCAAGTATAGGCTTTAATTTATTAATATCAAAATTCTGCTGATCATTTATTACTTTTCCATCAACAAAAAATATATTTTTCTTTTCCTCAATTTGAATTAAGGGTGATTTTAATCTTATATTATTAAGGTCTGTTTCTACTTTTCTTAATGTTAGTTGATTTTTGCTTATATCAAATAAAAGATTTAAGTTTTCAATTTCCACTTGGTTAAAAATATTAAATTTTGCTTCTTTAACAGCCCCATTTATTTGATAATCATTTTTAATTTCTCCATCTAATTCAAATGTAAGATCTATATTTGCAGAAATTAATCCTTCTTTAGTTATGCTCTCTAAAACAAAAAGTTGTGGCGATCCTTTAATTGTTCTTATTAATGAGATTAGATCTTTAATTTGAATTTCTTTTGTAGAAATTTTTAAGTCATCAATAGAAAATTGATTATTTATAAAGGATCTTAATGATATATTGGAAGTAATATCACTTAAATTTAAACTTTTATCCCCCAGCAATATTTTAGGATTTTTTGATGATATATTGATACTGAAATCTAGTGGATCTAATAAATAATTAACCTCATTTAATGAAAGGTCTATTCTTTTATTAATCTTTGAAACATTTTTTTTGATTTCATTATTAAACTTTTCAGTTTTTATTCCATATATACTTAAGTAAATAACAATAATAGCTAAGGTTATTATTAATATTATAAGAATTTTAATTATTCTTTTCATTATTTTACTTTATATAATGAACTTTCTAAAAAATCATCAATCTCACCATCTAAGATTTTATCAGGGTTTGAGCTTTCAAAGTTAGTTCTATTATCTTTTACCATTCTGTATGGGTGAAGTACATAGGATCTAATTTGATGACCCCAACCAATTTCTGACTTAGAAGACTCTATCGTTTGGCTTTCTTTTTCTTTCTTTTTTAACTCAAAATCATAAAGTCTTGCTTTAAGCATATTCATACAGGTGTCTTTATTTTTATGTTGTGATCTTTCATTTTGACATTGGACAACAATTTTAGAAGGTAAGTGAGTAATTCTTACCGCACTGTCAGTGGTATTTACATGCTGTCCTCCTGCACCACTTGATCTATATGTGTCAATACGTAAATCTTTCTCAATTATCTCAATTTCAATATTTTCGTCTACTACTGGGTAAATCCAAATACTAGCAAAACTAGTATGACGTCTAGCGCCAGAATCAAAGGGTGATATTCTAACCAACCTATGAATTCCAGACTCAGCTTTTAACCATCCATAAACATAATCACCCTCAATTTTAATTGTTGATGATTTTATGCCAGCTTCATCTCCCTTGTGTTCGCTAATTAATTCTGATTTAAAACTCTTAATATCTGACCATTTTAGATACATTCTTCTTAGCATTTCTGCCCAATCCTGGCTCTCTGTTCCACCAGCACCAGCATGAATTTCTATATAGCAATCTAAACTGTCAGTTTCATTTGATAAAAAACATTTAGTTTCATTTTTTTTAGCTAACTTTTTGAGATTTTTGATGCTCTCTAGAACTTCATTTACTACAGATTGATTTTTTTCTTCTAAAGCAAGTTCATTTAATTCATCTAGGTCAATTATTGATTTAGATGAATTTTCATATGAATTTATTAATTCTTCATATAATTTTTTTTCTTTAATAACTTTTTGTGAATTTGATTTGTCTTGCCAGAAATTAGATTCTAGTATTTTTTGATTATTCTTTTCTAATTTTTGATGAATACTATGTGTTTCAAAGGTACTCCTTAACTCTTTGATTGATTTTTTCTATTTCAGATTTGTAATTTAAATATTCATTATCCATTAATAGAACCTTAATATATTATTATTTTTTAATCTATTATTAATATCTTGATTCAATAAACTTTCCACTTTTACATCTTTATAGGCTTCAATAATTGTTCTTCTTGTTCCAATTTCAGCTTTTTTTCCTGTAACAGGATCAATAACTTTCATTAAAATATTTTTTGCAACTTTAAATGGTCTTGCATCTTCTTTCTTCACAGCTTTTTTAACAAAGCTTTTAAAAATTGGTAATGCTGTTTTTGCCCCTGTTTCATATCTTCCAAGTGATTTTGGATTATCTGAACCCACATAAACTCCTATTGTCAATTTTGAGGTAAAGCCAACAAACCAAGTATCTGTATTTCCATTCGTTGTTCCTGTTTTACCAGCTAAGTCTAGATTTAAATCTTTTAAATTTTTTCCTGTTCCATTTTGAACGGTTCCCTCTAATATAGAAGTCATTTGATATGCCGTTTCTGGAGAAAATATTTGCTCAAACTTGTCCTCTATATTTGGATAATTGTCACTTAAGTGAGATATTTGATCACAATTTATACACTCTCTCATTTCATTATTAAATATTGTATTACCTTCACTATCTTGAATTCTATCAATCATTATTGGTTTAACTAGTTTTCCTCCATTAACAAATGAAGAGTATGCGGATGTTAATTTTAACAACGTTGTCTCTGCAGAACCTAATGAAATTGATAAAAGCTCACTAGGATTTTCATATATTCCAAGTTTTTTTGAAAAATTAACAATTTTTTTAACTCCAAGATCTTGTGCAATTCTAACTGTCATCAAGTTTCTAGATTTTTCCAATCCCATCCTCAGTGTTGATGGTCCATAAAATTTTTTTCCATAGTTTTCTGGTTTCCACATTTTTAAATCAGTTCCTTGTTCTAAAACTAATGGTGCATCTAAAATTAAAGTTGATGGTGTGTATCCATTCTCAAGAGCTAAAGCATAAATAAAAGGTTTGAAAGCAGAACCTGGCTGTCTTAGTGCCTGCGTTGCTCTGTTAAATTCACTTTTTTTAAAACTAAATCCACCACTTAAAGCTAACACCCTTCCAGTAAACGGATCCATAACAACAATTCCTCCATTAACCACTGGCAACTGTCTTAAGGCAAATATGTTTTTGTTAATATTTTCAACATAAATAACATCTCCAATTTTTAATATTTCTTTAAAATCTTTTTTGATCCATGAGATATTTTCATATTTAATAGTTCCTTTTTTTTCATATTCTGTTTCAATTTCTATTGAAAATTTATCAATCTTTTTGACTATTGCTAAGTCCCAGTTAATTGATTTTTCTAACTTAAATTTATCTACTTTTTTATTCCATTTTTCTAATTTTTTAATATTAGTCAATACTCCACGCCAACCTTTTCTTTTATCATACTCAATGAGACCCTGCCTCAATGACTCTGTTGCGATTTTTTGTAAATGAAGATTAATAGGGGTGCTTATATTTAATCCTTGCTTATAAACTTTATCAAATCCTAACTTTTCAACAACATCTTTTCTAATATCTTCAACATAATAACTTGTATCTTTTGTAAAAACTTTTTTTCTTTTTTTTAGTATAATTTTTTTGGACAAAAGTTCTTCTTGATTTTTTTTATCTATATAATTATTTTCAAATAAATTATTTATAACTAAATCTCTTCTAAATTTTGCAAGTTCAATATTTTTATAAGGATTATATCTACTTGGGGCCTTTGGTAGAGCCGCTAATAAAGCTGCCTCTTCATAATTTAATTCACTAATTGATTTGTCAAAATATTCTAAGCTAGCTGATGCAACACCATAAGTACCCTCACCAAGATATATTTGATTTAAGTATAGTTCTAATATTCTTTCTTTTGAAAGAGCCCTTTCTATTCTAAAAGCAAGAATTGCCTCTTTAATTTTTCTATTTAAACTTACTTCATTTGTTAATAAAAAATTTTTTGCTACTTGTTGGGTTATAGTTGATGCACCCTCTAGTCTTCTTGATGCAATTACATTGGAAATATTATTAATTATTGCTCTTAATACTCCTTTGGCATCTACACCAGGGTGTGAATAGAAATTTTTATCTTCTGCAGATAAGAAAGAGTTAATCACTTTTTCTGATATTGATTTATAGGGTACAAATATTCGTTTTTCTGATGAAAAATCATTCACTAACTCGCCGTCACCTGAATAAACTTTACTAGAAACTGATGGTTTATAATTTTTAAGGAATTTATAATCTGGTAAATTGTTAGAAAAAGCCCACAAAACAGCTAATATTGAAAATGCAGATAATAGACCAATACTTAAAACTAATATAAATATATTTTTAATTATTCGATGCATTTTAGTTTAATATATATAAGAATTTGGTAATGTTAAGGCACCGGAATTCAAACAAAATTTAAAATTATTTAAATATAAAATGAAACAATTAATCAAAAATATATGGAAAAAAATTTATACATTGATGCTTCGCATCCAAATGAAACAAGAGTTGTACTTAAGTCAGGTGAAAGCATTGAAGACTACGAGTACGAAGGCTTAAAAAACAATTTAATCAAAAATAACATATACCTTGGTAAGGTAAGCCGTGTAGAACCATCTTTGCAAGCTGCATTTATTGATTTTGGTAGAGATAGACATGGCTTCTTATCTTTTAATGATATTCAATCAGACTATTATCAAATACCTCAGAGTGATTTAGCAAAAATAAAGGAAGAAGAAGAGAGAGCTAGAGAAGAACTTCTAAAAGAAAGTGAACTGGAAGAACAAAAAAATATTAACGAAGGTAATCTTGATGTTAATGATCCAGTTGAGGTAAAACCTGAATCTGAATTAGAGAGTGATGACCAGATAACAGAAGAGGGTGATACTCCAGTTGTTGAAGGTGTTCAAGTTAATGAAAACAAAGAACAATCTTCACCTGTATCATTTGGTAAAAGACCTGAAGTAAGATTTAGATCTAAAAGATATAAGATTCAAGAAGTTATAAAACCTAACCAGGTAATTTTAATACAAGTATTAAAAGATGAAAGAGGGCAAAAAGGTGCAGCACTAAGTACTTTTATTTCTATAGCCGGTAAATATATTGTCCTAATGCCAAATACACCAAAAGGTGGAGGTATATCTCGTAAAATTTTTAACCCAGGAGAAAGAAAAAAAATCAGAACTATCTTAAACGATATAACCATTCCAAAAGAAATGGGACTTATTGTAAGAACTGCAGGATCAAACAAAACAAAAAATGATATAGATCATGATCTTCAAGCTTTGATTAAAACCTGGAATGAAATTAAAGATAATGCATTAAATTCTATAGCTCCATCATTAATCCATCAAGAAAGTGACATTATAAAAAGAACTTTGAGAGATATGTATGATGAAGATACAAACAGTATCATCATTGAAGGTAATGAAGGTTACAAAAAAGCACAAAATTTTATGAAGTTAATGATGCCCTCTCATGTAAAAAAAATAAAAAAATATAGAGAAAAAGTTCCTTTATTTTTCAAAGAAAACATTGAAGAAAAATTAAATCAAATTTATGACTCAGAAATAAAACTAAAATCAGGTGGTTACCTGGTTGTAAATCCAACCGAAGCATTAGTTTCAATTGATATAAACTCAGGTAGCTCTATTAAGCAAAAAAATGTTGAGAGTACCGCTTTAGACACTAATCTTGAGGCAGCAGAGGAGATATCTCGACAAATAAAAATAAGAGACTTGTCTGGTCTAATTATTATTGATTTTATTGACATGTTAAGTTTTGGAAATAGAAGATTGGTTGAGAGAAAGCTTAAAGAGCAATGCAGAACTGATAGGGCAAGAATTCAAATAGGAAGGATTAGCACATTCGGACTATTAGAGATGTCCAGACAAAGATTAAGGGAAAGTGCTGTAAAATGGAAAGTTACTCTTACCGATGAGTCTTTTGCCATGAAAATTCTTAAATTAGTTGAAGTTAAAGCTGTTTTATCAAAAGCAAAATTTGTAGAGCTTAAGATTTGTGAAAAAATATCAGACTTTATGAAAGAAAATTTTATTGAGGATTTAAAATATTTTGAAGAAAAAAACTTAATTAAGATAGACATAATCGCAGATAATACTCTTATTATTCCCGAATATATAATTGATCTTCAAAACAAAACTAAAAAAACAATAGAAACAGTTCAGCATATAGAAAAGTTAAAAAATCTAGAAGAGCAAAAAAAAGAAGTTAAATCTTTTGAAAGTCCAATTAAAAAGAAGCCTTACAAAAAAAAACCTTTTTTTAAAAAAAAATTTTTTAAAAAACCAGCTGCCTAAATAATTCCTGTTTTTGGTGAAGATGCACTTCCGTATATAGATTTTTCTATACGACCAGCTAAATAAGATTGTCTTCCTGCAATTACTCCATTTCTAAATGCTAAAGCCATTTGAAATGGTTTTTTAGCTTTAGCAATTGCAGTATTAGCCAATACTCCATCACAGCCTAATTCCATAGCAATAGCTGCATCGGACGCCTGCCCTAACCCAGCATCGATTATCAAAGGGAGCTTTGTTTGACTTCTTATAATTTTTATATTTGTAGTATTTTGAATTCCAAGTCCAGAACCTATAGGTGCAGCTAGAGGCATAATCGCACAAGCCCCAACATTTTCTAATCTTTTAGCCATCAAAGGATCATCATTGCAGTAAACCATTACTCTAAACCCTTCTTTCGTTAAAACCTCTGTAGATTTCAATGTTTCAATCATATCTGGAAATAGATTTTTTTTATCTCCTAGCACCTCAAGTTTTACTAGTTTCCATCCTCCAATTTCTCTTGCTAAACGCAAAGTTCTAAGAGCTTCTTCAGAATTAAAACAGCCAGCAGTATTTGGTAAATAGGTAATTTTTTTTGGATCTATATAGTCCATTAATAAAGGTTTTTTTTTATCAGAAATATTTACCCTTCTCACTGCAACAGTAACTATTTCTGCTCCAGATAATTTAATAGCTTTTGCACATTCAGCCATACTTTTGTATTTTCCGGTTCCAACTATTAATCTGGAA
>CAJQTI010000023.1 GCA_905618915.1 uncultured Candidatus Pelagibacter sp.
TCTTAAATGTTAAACATCGTGATTTAAGAGTCGGTAGTATATTTTTTTCACTATTGTTTATTAAGATAAAAAAAACATTTTCATTTGGCTCTTCAATAATTTTAAGTAATGCGTTAACAGAATTCTTATTTAGATTTTCAACATTATCTATTAAAATAAATCTTGCCATATTATTAAATATTGATTTATTTGTGTAATTAATCATTTCTCGTATTTGATTTACATCAATACTTTTTTTATCTGTTAATAGATCTATTAAATAGAAATTAGGATGTGAGTTATTTTGTAAAAGTTTATAGGATTTATTATCCTTATTGATGCTAAAATTTTCTAAATCATATTTGTACTCCTCATTTTCAGATAAAATATAGTTGATTAAATGATGGGCTAATGTTGATTTTCCTGATCCTTTTTTTCCAGACAGTAAAATTTTATTAGGTATTTTTTTCTGTTTATATAGTCCAACTAACTCGTTAAAGAAAATTTCCATACCATAAATCTTAGTATTTTCTGACGGTTTTAAATTCATAATTCTAAATTAAGTCGTTAATTTTATTTAATATTATATTTTCATTATGATCTATATCTAGATTTGAGTTTATTCTAATATATTTTTTAGAATTTTTTTTTGATATCTTTATAAATCCATTTTGTACTTTTTCATAAAACTTACTATTAAATTTATCATATCTGTTAAGCTTTTTTCTTAGTCTAAGTCTTTTTTTCATATTTGTTAAATTAACTGTATTTAAAAAAGTAAAACCAATTTTAATATTTCTTAAAAGATGATTATTGATATTTTGTATAAACTTAAGATTTACACCCATTCCATAATGTTGGTAAGCAATTGTTGAGTCTGAAAATCTATCTATCAGTATGATTTTCTTACCAGCATTTTGTTTTATAATTTCAATATTTTCACTTCTAGCGGAAAGATAAAGTAGTAAATCAGTTTCTTTATTAAAAGTAGATTTGTTATTAAGAATAAGACTTCTTATTTTTTCAGAATTTGCGCTACCACCAGGTTCTCTAATTTGAATAAATTTAATTTTTTTGCGTTTTAAATAATTAGCAACATTTTTTATGTGATGAGATTTGCCAGTCCCCTCTATACCTTCAAATACTATTATTGGTTTTTTAGACATCACCCCAAATTAAAAAATTAATTGATTTCATTAACCTTGAAAAAACATTTAATTTTTTAACATCTTCATAAGCAAGTAAATCATATTCTTCAATAAGTTCACCATCAAAGGTTAACTTTAATTTTCCCAAGATATCATCTTTTTTAATAGGAGCTTGAATTGGACCATTATAATTCAATGATACTTTCAATAGTCTTTTTTTTGCTTTTGGAATAGTTTTATAAATATCATCTTTTATATAAGTTTTAACAGTATCTTTTTTACCTAACCAAACATCTATATCATCTATTGGTGTGTTTGCTTTAGTGATTTCAACTAAGTCAAAATTAGTTAAGCCCCAGGTTAAAAGTTTAGCACTTTCGCGAGATCTATCATTTTTAGTATTGAAGCCACTGCCTACTGCTATTAATCGTCTTCCATTTCTTTCTACAGATGACGCTAGTGAATATTTTTCAACAGCTAAATAACCAGTTTTGATTCCATCTGCTCCTAGTCTTTTATATAAAAGGGGATTTCTATTACCTTGAGTAATGGGGTCACCCCCTGTTCTATCCCAAGTAAATTCTTTTTCTGCAAAATACTTATATTCTTCAGGAAATTCTTTAATAAGATATCTGGACATAAGCATAATATCTCTTACCGTTGATACATTTTCGGTATTATTAATCCCAGATGAATTAGCAAAATTAGTATTATCCATTCCTAATTCTTTAGCTTTAGCCGTCATCATCACTGCAAATTCATCCTCTGTACCAGCTATACCTTCAGCTAACGCAACACATGCATCATTACCAGATGCAATAATTATTCCTTTAAGTAAATTTTCCACACTAACTTCATCACCAACCATTATGAACATTGAAGAATAGCCAGCTGAAGAAAGTCTCCAAGCATTTTCGGACACTAAAAATTTTTCATCTAGATTTAAATCACCACTTCTAATTAAATCAAACGCAATAATGGTAGTCATAATTTTTGTCATTGATGCTGGATAGATTGATTTATCGGCGTCTTTTTCAAATAATATTTCACCTGAAAGATAGTCTTGTAATATTGCTGTTCTAGCCTTTATATCAAACGCAGCATTAGAATTAGCCGTTAGTAAGAGTGTCAACAAAATTGTTATAAGTCTTAATTTAATCATTTTTTATAATTTCGATATTTTCAAATTCAAGTATGCTTATATCATTAAATGATTTTTGTAGAGAGTTAATGTTATTAAAAGGACCAGCATATACTCTATATTTTTTTTCATTAATTTTTTTGATTTTAGCATCTCTAATCTTTGTTTCTTTAATGATTCTATCAACTAGCAATGATGCTGTATCATTAAAATAAAAATCAGCTATTTTTATTTTGTAAGAAAATTTTTTACTTAATTCATTTTTGGTATTTTTTTCTTTAATGTTAAGATCACTAATATTGATATTGTTAACTGGAGCCTTGTTGGCAACTTTTTTTTCTTCTTCAAATGTTTTCGCTCTTTTTGCTACAAATAGTGCATCTTCTAGTATTTCTAAAATTTCTACATAAGGTTCATTTTCATTTAACCCTATTTCATCTGCTATTCTCAATGATAATACTGCATTATTAAATAAGGGATAATCAGCATTACTACCAACAGTAGCTATAACAGATTTATTATTTAAAATATTGGTAATTTTAACAATTGTATTTTTTTTTAAATTTTTTTGAAAAATAACTAGGCTTCGTTCGTTAATTTTTTTTGAAATAATCTTATTGTCATAAAACTTATCACTATAAATAAGACTAAATCCTTTGTTTATAAATGGATTATCCAATGAATTAGTAATTGTATTTTTTGTTAAGTTAGTTGCTGTACAGTTATTTAACAAAATGAAGCAGCATAAGATTAATAGTTTCTTATAAAGCATTTTCAAATTTTTCCTTTAAAGTACATACTGCAAGGCCAAATCTTAAGGATCTATTCCATTGTAATATTTTTTCATAATTTTCAAAAACTATATAGGCTGGATCTAAATTTTGAGCATCAGGTATAATATCTTTATCTGGTGTTATTATTGATGCAATCAAATTTTCATTTACAACATTAAAGCTATCCTCATTAATTAAATATTTTTTTAATAGTTTAAATTTATTTTTATTGTGAAGTTTTTTTGCAGATGTGTTTAATATATTGTTAGGTATATCTTTTTTTAATTTGACTTTTATGAAACAAGGTTGGTTTTTCTTCCATCCTATTTTATTTATATAGTTAGCTGCAGAAGCAAATGAATCTATAGTTGATTTAAGCTCAATAATGTTATTTTTATCATAGTCTATCGCATAGTTGTCTATAGTAGAGGGCATAAATTGAAAAAACCCGAAAGCTCCTGCCCAGGAACCATACAAAATATCATGGTCTATTTTCCCTGCATCTATTAATTGAAGAATTGTAATTAACTCATTAGTAAAAAATTCAGATCTTCGTTGATCGTAACTTAAAGTTGCAAGAGATGATAATATATCCATTTTTCCTACATAAGTTCCAAAATTAGTCTCTATCCCCATCAAAGCTAAAAGTAACTCTTTCTCAACTGAAAATTTATTATCTATCATATTTATGAAATCTTTATTCAATCCATAAAGTTGAGCACCCATATTTACTTTTTGTTTAGAGGTTCTCTTTGATATGTAAGTTTTTGTATCTTCATAGAACTCGGGTTGAAAACGGTCATATTTTATCACCTTGGGTAAAAATACAACATCAGACATTGCTAGATTGTATGTCTTTTCTGAAATTTTTTTTTCTAAAGCATAAACTTTAAAATTTACCAACCACTCGTTAAATTCTTTTTCATTGGCATTTAATGATCCGTGGATAATTGTAAAAAATATAATTATAAAATATTTAATTATTTTCATATAAATCTTTTAAATAAATAATCACAGCAATCCATATTAAAATGAAACTTAATGATTTATCAAAAGAAAAAGCCTCATCATAATAAAAAAAGCCTAATAAAAACTGAAATGTTGGAGTTATATAGAAAATCATTCCAGTGGGTCCAAGACCACACAGCTCAACACCTCTTACGTACAGAAATAGAGGTATGACAGTCATTGGCCCAGCTAACATTAATATAAACATCAACGATGGATCATTAAAACTAAAGATATTTAGATTGTTTTTAAAAAGTAAGAAAAAAGCAAATAATGCAAATGGTAATATAAAAAGACTTTCTATTAAAAGGCCAACATCAGTATCAACACTAACTTTTTTTCTAAGAAGGTTGTAAAAACCCCAACTTAGAGCAACAATTATTCCGACCCAAGGGATTGAGTGAAAACTTTTAAATAAGAGAAATAATATAGACAACAAAACTAGCATCATGGAAAGACCTCTTCTTTTATTTATTTTTTCACCATAAAAAATATACCCTAGGAATACACTTAAGATAGGCATAATAAAATAACCAAAACTTGCATCAATAATTTTTTCTGTACCTACAGCATAAATCCAAGTTGCCCAATTTATAAAAATTAGTAAGCTTGAAAAAAATAAATAAATTATGCTCCTTTTATTTTTTATAATTTCAAAAAAAACATCCCATTTAGAAAAATAAAAAGTAGTTATTATTAAAACTACAGATGTCCATACGCAACGATGGATCACCACCTCTATAGACCCAGCAAATGAAATATACTTGAAGTAAATAACTCCAATAACACCCCACCAAAAAGATCCTAATGCAGTTAATCCTATACCTTTATTGAATTTTTGCTTTTCCATAGTAATAAAATTATACTATTAAATGATTATCTGTTTAATTTATCAATTTTATTGTTGAATTAAAAATTTATAATAATAAAACGTTGCTAACGGAGAGATGGCAGAGCGGTTGAATGCACCGGTCTTGAAAACCGGCAAAGGGGCAACTCTTTCCTGAGTTCGAATCTCAGTCTCTCCGCCACTATTCACTGACATATTTATAATCTTTAAAAATTTCCGAAACTTTATTTAGCTTAATTTGAATTGTTAAATTTTGACCTTGATTAAATCTATAAAGATTTTCATCATCAAAATCTAACAAATCACATAAAAGCTTTAACTCCTGTTCATTAAATTGATCAATATATTTTTTAGTAAATGAACCTAGCAGTTTATCCATTTCTTTAGTCCCTCTATAGTTGGCTCTATAAATTATTTTATTTTTTAAATCCTTTATATTAATGGTCATAAAAATTATTATATTACACCTAACATGAAAAATAAAAATAATTATGATTATTTATTGGCAGATCTCACTAAATTAAATGGGGTGGGTAAAAAAACCATGGAAATTTTAAAGAAAAAAAAAGTAAATAATATTTTTGACTTACTGTGGAGATTGCCTAAGTCTTATACAGACAGAACCCTAGTTAGTAAAATTTGTGACCTCCAAATAGGTGTTATTCAAACTATCAGAATTGTTCCACTAAAATATCAATTTCCAAGAGTTCGAAACTTACCAAATAGAGTTAATTGTATTGATGAAACTGGAAAGATTGATTGTATATTTTTTAATAGTCACGAAGGATATGTGAGAAAAATTTTGCCGTTAAATGAAGAGGTGACAATTAGTGGTAAGATAAGTAATTATAAAGGGCGATATCAAATAACAAATCCCACGTACATTTCACAAGACAGCTCTTTAATTGAAAATATTGATAACAAATATTCATTAACAGATGGAATTACTGAAAAAACTTATAATAAAATCATTAATCAAATATTAAAAAACTTACCTACTTTAACTGAATGGCACGATAAAGACATATTAAAAAAATTTAATAATCAAAGCTGGAATGAATCTATAATAAAATTACACGATCCAAAAAATATTGAAAATTACAAATCTGATTTTTATAAAAGGCTTGCTTATGATGAAATACTAGCATCATTTTTAGTTAATTCAGAAATTAGAAAAAAAATTAAAAAAATTAAAAAAGTTTCTAAAAATTTTACCGAAAAGGCACACAACAATATAATTAACAAATTAGATTTTACTCTTACTAATGATCAAAAAATTTCATTAAATGATATCAATAATGACCTAAATTCTAAAAGTAAAATGTTTAGACTTTTGCAGGGTGACGTTGGAAGTGGCAAAACTATTGTTGCATTAATTTCCTCTTTAAGTGTTATTAGTTCAGGGTTCCAAGTTGCATTAATGGCCCCTACTGAAATATTAGCTAGACAGCATTATAGTTTGACCAAAAAACTATTTCCTAAAAATATTAAAATTGAATTACTTTCCAGTAAGAGTGAAAATAGCGAAAAAAAAAGAATTGTAAAAGAATTAGAAAACAATGAAATTCAAATGGTTTTTAGCACGCATGCAATTTTTCAAAAAAAAATAGTTTTTGCAAACCTTGGTTATATTATAATTGATGAACAGCATAAATTTGGCGTTAGGCAAAGAAAGCTTTTATCAGATAAGGGTGGTGATAATTGTGATGTTCTTTTAATGTCTGCAACACCCATACCAAGAACCCTAACTATGTCAGTTTATGGTGATATGGATGTTTCTATTATTAAGGAAAAACCAAGTAATAGAAAAGAGGTTAAAACTTACAGTAAATTAGAAAGTAAAATAGATGATGTTATTAATTTTGTTAAAAAGGAAATAAAGGAAGGAAACCAAATCTTCTGGGTATGTCCTTTGATAGAGGAATCAAAAAAATTAGATCACCAATCTTCAGTTACTAAATATAAATTTCTTAATGAAATTTTTCCAAACAATGTTGCATTACTTCATGGAAAAATTGACAATGAAGAAAAAGAAGAAATATTGAATAAATTTTTAAAAAAAGAATATTCAATTTTAGTTTCAACAACAATTATTGAAGTTGGTATTGATTTTCCTAATGCTAATGTAATCATAATAGAAAATGCTAATAAATTTGGATTATCACAGTTACACCAGTTAAGAGGAAGAGTTGGACGTGGGGTGAAACAAGCTAGTTGCATATTGATGTTTAAGTCCAATTTAAGTGTTAATGCTAAAAAAAGAATTAATATTTTAAAGAATTCTAATGATGGTTTTGAAATTTCAGAAGAAGACATGAAGTTAAGAGGTTTTGGTGATTTACTTGGATTTAAGCAGAGTGGTGTTAAAAATTTTAAATTAGCAGACCCTATTCAAAATGAAGATTTATTTTTAATGGCAGAAAAACAAATTAAAAAAATAGAATTAGAAAATATTGATATTAAAAAATATAAAGCATTACTAAAGTTATACGACCAAGCAGATATAATTAATGATATGGTTTAACTTTTTGGCTTAGAAGTTCCGGCTGAAACTATAAATTTTGATGCTTCTTCAAATGTCATATCTAAATAAATCAAATCTTCTTTTGGTATCATAAGTAGAAAGCCACTTGTTGGATTAGGCGTTGTTGGAACAAAAACATTAACCAAGTTAATATTTGTTTTAGCTTTAATTTCACCCGTATTTTCTTTGGTGGCGAAACCTACGGCCCATGATCCTTTTCTTGGATACTCAACTAGTACTACGCTTTTTTTATTACCCTCTTGCTCCCTAAAAGAATCTGTCATTTGTCCAATCGCAGAGTAAATAGTTCTTAGTATCGGCATTCTTTTAAATAAATCATCAATTATTTGTAAAAACTTTTTGCCTATAAAAGTTAAAGAAAGGCCACCTACAATTGTAATAAAAATAATTGTTAAAATTATTTCAATACCTGGTATTGCATATGGAAGATAAGTATTAGGATTTAATCCAGATGGTACTAAATTTGTTGAAAAATTTATTAAGAATTTGCTTAAATAAAGTGTAAACCCAATTGGTATTAAAACAATTACACCAGTAAAAAAATAGTTTCTTAATTTTAAAGCTAATGATTTTTTTTTCTTAATAGGCATAGATAATTTAGTTATAACTAGAATAAATAACAAATGAAACGGCTATGATGAAAAGTGTAACTAAGATTTTATTGTTTAAATTCATAAAAGTATATATTTATATAATTATCAAATTTTTAATAAAATGAATAGAAGAAAATTTTTAAATTATGTTGGGTGTGGATGTTCAGGCTTAATGCTCGGTGCTTGTTCTACAGCGCCAATAACTGACAGAAGGCAATTAAAAATTATACCTGAATCTAAATTAAATGCACAAGCAGCTCAAATTTTTGAAAAGGTCAAAGAAAAAGAGAAAATGAGTGATGACACTAAAACACTAAATGAAATTAAAGATATTGGAAAAAGAATGGAAGACTCTATATCTGAATATTTTTATAGAGCTGGTTTAAACGATCCTACTGTTAATTTTGATTGGGAGTATATTTTAATAGATAATAAAAAAGTTAAAAATGCTTGGTGTATGCCTGGTGGTAAAATTGCTGTTTACACAGGAATACTTGATGTTACAAAAAATACAAATGGTCTTGCATCAGTCATGGGTCATGAAATTGCACATGCCGTTGCTAAACATTCAGTTGAAAGAGCAAGTAGAAGTGCACTTTTACAAACTGGAACATCTTTGATTGATATTTTTTCAGGTGGAAAATTAGGACAGATCAATCAAGCAACTGGCATGAACACTGTAGGACTATTATCCCAAATAGGAATAATGAATCCTTTCTCAAGAACCCAAGAAAGTGAGGCTGATTACCTGGGAATGATTTTTGCATCATTATCTGGTTTTGATATCAGGGAAACTAAAAAGTTATGGGAAAGAATGAAAGCAGAAAATAAAGGCAAAGAACCCCCTCAATTTATGAGCACACACCCATCATCCTCTAAAAGGATAAAAGATTTATCTGAATGGGAAAATAGTGTCATTCTAGACTATCCACCGATTACAATTAGTTAATATTTAGAGATTATTTTAGTGGTGAGCCCTGATGGACTCGAACCATCGACCCATTCCTTAAAAGGGAATTGCTCTACCAACTGAGCTAAGGGCCCACATAAAAAATAAATGAAGTTGAGATAATGTTTTTTTTTATTTAATTTTAAAAAAAAACTTTTGGTGAAGTCTTCTTTAAAATTTTTAAATTTCTTTACACTTAAAAATTTAAACAATAAAAAAATATCAAACTTAAATAATTTTTATTACCAAAAACAATTATTTATTCCATAACATCACAAATTGCAAATATTTAAATTACAACTTATCAATGTATTCGTCGTGAAATTTATCAAATGTACCTTTTTTAATATTTTCTCTAATAGAGGACATTAATTCTTGATAAAAGTTAATGTTATGTAAGGTTAAAAGTGTAGAACCCAGGATTTCATTCGTATTAAAAAGATGATTTAGATAGTTTTTTGAATATTTGTTAAGATTTAGATTTGAACAGTTAGGATCAAGAGGCTCATTATCATTTTTAAATTTATTATTTTTAATATTTATACGACCATTCCAAGTAAAAGCTAAACCAGTTCTTCCAGATCTTGTTGGCATTACACAATCAAACATATCAACACCTCTCTTAACAGCTCCCAGAATATCAGCGGGCGTCCCTACTCCCATTAAATATCTTGGTTTATCATCGGGCATAATATTTTTTAAATCATCCAGAACACTAAACATTTCATTTTGACTCTCGCCTACTGCAAGACCTCCAATCGCATAGCCATCAAAGCCAATTTTAATTAACTCATTAAGAGATTTGGTTCTTAAATCTTTGAATAAACCACCCTGGACTATTCCAAATAAAGCTTTGTGTGGGTTTAAACCAAAAGCTATTTTAGATCTTTCAGCCCAATATATGGATAGTTCCATAGACTTATTTATTATATCATAATCAGTAGTTTTTTTGGGACATTCATCCATGATCATAACAATATCTGAGTCTAATCCTCTTTGAACTCTTATGCTTTCTTCAGGACTTAATATGAATTTTTTACCATCTACATGAGAGTTGAATATTGCACCTTTTTCCCTGTCGACTTTGTTTAATTTTGAAAGTGACATAACTTGAAACCCACCAGAATCTGTAAGTATGGGAAGCTTACAATTCATAAACTTGTGAAGTCCTCCTGCAGAAATTATTCTATCCACACCAGGTCTAATCATTAAATGATAGGTGTTAGATAATATTATTTCAGAACCAGTTTTAATAACATCATCAATAAGGCAGGCTTTTACAGTCGCTTGTGTACCAACGGGCATAAAAGCAGGTGTTTGAATATTACCTCTATGAGTTTCAATAATACCAGTTCTGGCAAATTTATCATTTTCAATGACATTAAATTTGAAATTTTTTAATGTCATTGAAATGTGTATTAATATTATTTAAAGCTAATAATTTTATCTGGGTTAGAAACAGAACCGTTATTATTTTGGTCTCCTCTTTTAATTTTATCCACTAGATCCATACCTTCAATAACTTTACCAAAAACTGTGTATTGTCTGTCTAAAAATGATGACTCTTTGAAACAAATAAAAAATTGACTATTAGCACTATTTGGATCTTGCGATCTAGCCATAGACAAGGTTCCTCTTTCATGAGGTAAGTCGCTAAATTCTTCTTTAAGATCTGGTAAATCAGAACCACCCATTCCTGCTCTTTTTAAATCAAATTGGTCATTAGAAGAGTTACCATATTGCACATCTCCTGTTTGAGCCATAAAGCCATCAATTACCCTGTGAAATACAACGCCATCGTACTTTCCATCTTTGGCTAATTGTTTAATTCTTTTAACATGATTAGGGGCAACATCTTCAAAAAGTTCTATTTTAATGTCTCCATCTTTAAGTTTTAAAATCATTATATTCTCCTCTGCGTTTACATTGTTGGTTAGTATAAAAAATAAAATTAAAAATTTTGTTATAAATTTATTCATATTTCTCTTTTAAAGACTTTATTGTATTTTTTGTAGTAAATTTTTTTATATCACCTTTTAGTCTCACTATTTCTTTAACAAATCTTGATGAAATAATTTGATTTTCAACATCAGACATTAAAAAAATTGTTTCTATATTGTTGCTCAATTTTCTATTCATTCCAGCTAATTGAAATTCATATTCAAAGTCAGATACAGCTCTTAGACCTCTTAAAATAATATTAGATTTGTATTTTTTACATAAATCAGTTGTTAATGATGTAAATGAAATAACTTCAATTCTTTTTTTATCAAACTTTAAATCAACAAATAGAGCTTTTTTAATTATTTCAATTCTTTCGGTAGAATTAAACAGATAATGTTTATTTGCACCTTCGGATGCAGCAACAATAACTTTATCAAACAGTTTTAAAGCTTTTTTAATTACATCAATATGACCAAAGGTTATTGGGTCAAATGTTCCAGGATATACAGCAACTTTTTTCATTACTCCAAGTTATCATCAATTTTTATTGCTGATACAACTTTTTCATCACCAGATAATTTGATAATTCTTACACCTTGAGTATTTCTTCCTGCCGTTCTGATTTCTTTAACAGCAACTCTAATCACTCTTCCTTTATTTGTTGAAATCATTACATCATCTCCTTCAATAACCGGAAATGAGGAACATATACTACCATTTCTTGGAGAGTTAATAATTCCTATTATACCCTTACCACCTCTATTGGTAACTCTATATTCATTATTCAAAGTTTTTTTACCGTATCCATTTTCTGTAATAGATAAAACAAATCTTTCTTCAGACTTTGAATCTTTTTTTGTTTTTTCTTTATTTGCAATTGAAAGAGAAACGATCTCATCATTAGGTGATAACTCTATACCTTTAATACCTTTAGAAGATCTACCCTTAAATATTCTTAGTTTTTTTGATTCAAATCTAATGCATTTACCATTTTTTGTACTTAACATTACATCTTGATCGTCTTTGCAAATTTCAACACCTACGATTTTGTCATTGGGATCTAATTTTATTGCAATTTTTCCAGCTGAATTAATTGAAGAAAAATCTTCTAGGCTATTTTTTCTAACTTTACCTTTTGCAGTAGCGAAAACAATTTGAAGATTTTTCATATCGCTCTCATCATCTGGAAATGGCATTATTGAACTAATAGATTGATGATTTTTTAATGGTAAGATGTTGAATAGAGATTTACCTTTTGATGTAGTTGATCCTTCAGGTATTTTCCAAGCTTTAATTTTATAAACAAGTCCTTCTGTTGAAAAGAAAAGAACAGAAGTACGAGTGTTAACCGATAAGGTTTGAACCACAGAATCTTCATCTCTCGTTGTGATCCCAGATTTTCCTTTACCGCCTCTTTTTTGTTGTTTGACACTACTTAAGGCTCCTCTTTTAATGTAACCCTGAAGAGTAACTGTAATAATCACTTCTTCTTTTTGAATAGTTTCTTCGATATCATAGTTTAAAACAGCATCTATAATTTTAGTTCTTCTTGGAACTGCAAATTTTTCTTTGATAGTTTTAAGCTCCTCACTTATTACGTTTAAAAGTTCTTTTTTAGAATTAATTATTTTTTTATATCCCTTAATCAGATCAGCTAATTTCTTAATTTCGACTTCTATTTCATTAATACCAAGAGCTGTAAGTTTTTGAAGTCTAAGTTCTAAAATAGCAATTACTTGAGGATCGGTTAGTGAGTATAAATTTTTTCCCTTTTTATCTTCAACAAGTGAAATTAGCTTTAAAGATTTATTTATTTTCCACTTAGTGCTTAATAATGATTTTTTAGCATCATCAGGAGTTTTTGAAGACCGTATAATTTTTATAATCTTATCTAAGTTCTCAACAGATACTGATAATCCAATAAGGATGTGTGCTCTGTCTTCAGCTTTTTTTAAATCAAACTTAGTTTTTTTGATTACTACGTCTTCACGGAATGTTAAGAAATTTGATAAAAATTCTTTTAAATTACAAATTTTAGGTTTGCCATCAACAATAGCTAAAGTGTTAAAGCCAAAAGAGCTTTCTATAGATGTATTTTTATAAAGTAATCTTTTAATAGTTTCTGGTTCAACACCATTTCTTAAATCAATAGCAACTCTAATCCCTTCTCTGTTAGATTCGTCTCTAATATCTTTTATTCCCTCTATTTTTTTCTCTCTAACAAGTTGGGCAATTCTCTCATTTAAAACTGATTTATTTACTTGATATGGCACAGAAGTTATAACGAGTCTCTCTCTACCATTTTTTTGTGCTTCAACGCTAATCTCACCTCTAATTTTAAATGATCCACGACCAACATTATATCCAGCTTTAATAATTTCTTTTCCTATAATAACACCACCTGTAGGGAAATCTGGTCCAGGTATATGCTTCATTAATTCTTTAATCTTAATATCTTTATTTTCAATTAAAGCTAATGTTCCATCTATAATTTCACCTAAATTGTGTGGGGGAATACTTGTTGCCATTCCAACCGCAATACCACCCGCACCATTTACTAGTAAATTAGGATATTGAGCAGGCAAGACAGTTGGCTCTCTTTCCGTTTCATCATAATTACTTTTGTATTCAACGGTATTTTTTTCTATATCATCAATTAAGTATTGAGAAACTTTAGCTAATCTTGTTTCTGTATATCTCATAGCCGCAGCTGGATCTCCATCAATAGAACCAAAGTTACCCTGACCTTGAACAAGAGGTAAACTCATGGAAAAATCTTGAACCATTCTGACAAGAGCGTCATAAACAGATTGATCTCCATGCGGGTGATATTTACCGATAACATCACCAACTATTCTTGCCGATTTTCTAAATTGTTTTGACCAATCGTAACCACCTTTATACATAGCAAACAATATTCTTCTATGAACAGGTTTAAGGCCATCTCTGACATCTGGAAGAGCCCTACTCACAATTACACTCATTGCGTATGACAAATACGACGAACTCATCTCATCATGCATTGAAATGAGTTTTATATTCTCGTTTTTAGGAATTTCTGTATCTTTCATAGAAACTAAAAGGGAATTTCGTCATCCATATCATTAGGGGCTTGGGAGCTATCATTAGGATTGCTAGCAACAGCTTGCGAATTGTCATTTTGAATACCACCACCGCCAGTGTTTCCACCACCCAGCATAGTAAGTGAAGAATTGTATCCTTGAATTACAATTTCAGTTGAATACTTGTCTTGACCAGATTGTTCATCTTTCCATTTTCTAGTCGTTATCTGTCCCTCAACATAAATTTGAGCACCTTTTTTCAAATATTGTTGAACAACATTGACTAACCCTTCATTAAATACAACTATTCGGTGCCATTCTGTTTTTTCTTTTTTTTCACCAGTTGCTTTATCCTTCCAAGATTGGCTAGTAGCCAAACTTAAGGTAGCAAGACTTTTGCCATTCGACATTTGTTTGATTTCTGGGTCTGCGCCTAAACGCCCAATTAATAATACTTTATTTAAACTTCCAGCCATAATATTTATAATTTTTATTTATTTAATTAATTTTATATCACAATACAAACTCAATATTAATTTTATTAATTTAAAGCAACTAAAATTATGATTAAAAAGATAGTTATTAAGGGTGCAAAAGAGCATAACTTAAAGAATGTTTCAGTAGAAATACCTAAAGATCAGTTTGTTGTAATTACTGGTCTTTCTGGTTCAGGAAAATCCTCATTAGCATTTGACACTGTCTATGCCGAAGGACAAAGAAGATACGTTGAAAGTTTATCAGCTTATGCTCGTCAATTTTTGGATAAAATGAAAAAACCAAATGTTGATCTTATCGAGGGATTAAGTCCAGCTATAGCTATAGAGCAAAAAAATACATCTAAAAATCCAAGATCAACTGTTGCAACAGTTACTGAAATTTATGACTATATGAGAGTGTTGTATGCAAGGGCTGGTGTTCCCTTCTCACCATTCACTGGAAAACCAATTACATCGCAAACAATAACCCAAATCGTTGATTTAATAAAAAAATTACCAAAAAAATCTACAATTTATATTTTTGCTCCCGTAGTTAGAGGTCGTAAGGGTGAGTATAGAAAAGATATTTTAAGCTATAAAAGAAGAGGTTTTAGAAAAATTAAAATTGATGAAGTCATATATGAAATAGACAATGCACCTAATTTAGATAAAAAACTTAAACATGATATATCTGTTTTAGTTGATAGAATTGTTTTGAATTCCAATCTTGGCAATAGACTTGCTGAAAGTATTGAGACAGCTGTAAATTTATCAAATGGATTGGTATTTGTTGAGTATGAAGATGAAACATTGCCACAAAAATTTAGAAAAATTGAAAAATTAATTTATTCTACAAAATTCGCCTGTCCAGAAAGTGGTTTTACAATTGAAGAGATTGAGCCAAGACTTTTTTCTTTTAATAGTCCTTACGGAGCGTGTGCAGAATGTGAAGGTATAGGTATTAAATTAAATGTAGATCCAAATTTAGTAGTTCCTGATGAGAAAAAAAGTATAGCAGATGGTGCTGTAGAACCATGGGCCAAATCTACAACACTATATTATGCGCAAACCTTGGCCTCTATTGCTAAACATTATGGATTTTCCTTAGATGAAAGATGGAAAAAACTTCCAAAAAAATTTACAGATGTAATATTGTTTGGATCGGATGAAGAAGAAATTAAATTTGTTTATGACGATGGTTATGAAAAATATTCTCATAAAAAAACTTTTGAAGGTGTAATAAATAATCTTGAAAGAAGATTTCTTGAATCTGATAGTGAATGGAAAAGAGAAGCGATAGCTGAATACCAATCTGATTCTGCTTGTGAAGGATGTAACGGTAATAGATTAAAAGAAGAAGCCTTATGTGTTAAAATTGATAATCAGAATATAAGCGAAGTAACTAAAAAATCTATTCTAGATGCAGCTAAATGGTTCAAAGGCTTAGAGCAAAACCTTGATAAACGACAGTTTAAGATAGCAGAACATATTTTAAAGGAAATTAATGAAAGACTAACGTTTCTTTTAAATGTTGGGCTTGAATATTTAACATTATCGAGAGAGTCAGGAACTCTTTCTGGAGGTGAGGCTCAAAGAATAAGGCTTGCGTCACAAATTGGTTCTGGATTAACTGGAGTACTGTATGTACTTGATGAACCTTCTATTGGATTGCATCAAAAAGATAATGTTAAATTAATTAATGCATTAAAAAGACTAAGAGATTTAGGTAACACTGTAATTGTTGTTGAGCATGATACGGAAACGATGGAAAATGCAGATCATATAATAGATATGGGTCCAGAAGCCGGAACTAATGGTGGTGAAATAATTGCACAAGGCACTTATGATGAAATACTAAAAAATAAAAACAGTATTACTGGTCAATACTTATCTCACAAGAAATATATAGAAATTCCAAGAACCAGAAGGCTTGCAAAAAATGGAAGATTTGTTGAAATTAATGGTGCTAGTGGAAATAACTTGAACAACGTTAATCTTAAAATTCCAACAGGAAGTTTTACTTGCGTAACTGGTGTTTCAGGTAGTGGTAAATCAACACTAATATTACAAACATTATATCATGCATTAAATTTAACCTTGAATAACAAAGCTAGAAAAGTCCCTAAAGAGTTTAAGAGTTATAAAGGTGTTGAGCTTATAGATAAAATAATTGATATAGATCAGTCTCCTATTGGAAGAACACCTAGATCAAATCCAGCAACTTATACAGGAGCTTTTGGCCCCATTAGAGATTGGTTTACAGCACTACCAGATTCAAAAACAAGAGGATATAAGCCAGGCAGATTTTCTTTTAATGTTAAAGGTGGAAGATGTGAAGCTTGTGAAGGTGATGGTGTAATTACATACGAGATGCATTTCTTACCTGATGTTTATATCCAGTGTGATGAATGTAAAGGAACTCGATATAATAGAGAAACTCTTGAGATCAAATTTAAAGATAAAAGTATTGCCGATGTATTAGATATGTCTGTAGACGAGGGATGTGAGTATTTCGAAAATATTTCAAATATTAAAACAAAACTATTAACACTAAAAAAAGTAGGCCTTGGGTATATAAAGATTGGACAGCAGGCAACAACACTATCTGGTGGTGAAGCTCAACGTATTAAATTAGCTAAGGAATTATCAAAAAGATCTACAGGAAGAACTATGTACATATTAGATGAACCAACAACGGGTCTTCATCAACATGATATTAAAAAACTATTAGAAATACTTCATACATTTGTAGCTCTAGGAAATACAGTTGTTGTTATTGAGCATAATTTGGATGTAATCAAAACAGCTGATTATATTGTTGATATGGGTCCCGAAGGTGGTGTCAAAGGTGGAAATATTATCGCAGAGGGAAAACCAGAGGATATTATTAAAATAAAAGGTAGTTATACTGGTGAATTCTTAAAACCCATGCTGGAAGAAAAATTTAAAAAGAAGTTAAAGATTTAAACAATTAGTGTATAAGTGATTCTAATTATGGGTAATTTACTATCATCACTTCCAAAAACAATTCATGCATCATTAGCTTTAGCTATAATTCTATTTCTAGGATTATTTTATGGTAATGGTGGTTTTGATTTTGATATAATTTTTTGGAGTTGGTTAACAAGATTGATTCATGTAACGGTTGCTATCATGTGGATTGGTCTACTTTGGTATTTTAACTTCGTTCAAATTCCAAACATGCCTAAAATCCCTGATGAGCAAAAACCTGCAATAGGTAAAGTTATTGCCCCGGCTGCTTTGTTTTATTTTAGATGGGCTGCTTTACTAACAGTATTATCTGGATTAATTTTAGCACATTTAAATGGTTATTTACACGATGCCATGACTTTAGGTGGTGGTGGAAAAAGTACGGCTATTGGTATTGGTATGTGGCTTGGTCTATATATGGCATTTAATGTTTGGTTTATAATTTGGCCAAATCAAAAAAGAGCACTAGGTATGGTTGAGTGCGAACCTGATGTTAAAGCAAAATCAGCAAGAACAGCAATGTTGTTTTCAAGAACAAACACTCTTTTATCGTTACCAATGTTACTTTCAATGGTAGCAGCTCAAAATCTTTATTAAATCTACTCTGTATCTTCTTTAAGGATTGTTTTTTGTGAAACTCTAAGTTTCACAAGTATTGGATTAGCTATATAAATTGAAGAATAAGTTCCAAATACAACACCCATTATCATAGCTAAAGAAAAACCTTTTAATATTTCTCCACCAAATAAATAAATTGAAACTAAAGCAAGTAATGTTGTGACCGATGTAATTATAGTTCTTGAAAGTGTTTCATTGATTGAGATATTTGTAAGTTCATAAATTTTGATGTCAGAAAACTTTCTTAAATTTTCTCTAACTCTGTCATAAATTACGACAGTATCGTTCATTGAATAACCAACTATAGTTAAAACAGCAGCAACTATTGATAGATTTATTTCTAAACTAAAAAGTGAGAAAAGACCTAGTGTTATAATGACGTCATGAAATAAAGCCAAAATAGCACCTAAACTAAATTGCCATTCAAATCTTATCCATATGTAAAATAACATTGCAGCTAGAGATAGTGCGATTGCAATAATACCAGACTTTAATAATTCAGAGCTAACTTTTGGACCTACATTTTCAACTCTTCTGAAATTAAAAGACCCTCCCAAAGAAGATGTTAAATCTTTTTTAATAACCTCAATAGCGTTTGCACTTGTGTCTTTTTTCTCTATCTTAATTAAAAAATCATTCTCATTACCAAATTTTTTAACATTAAAATCTCCTAAATTCATTTGGCTAAAAGATTGTCTTAGAGATGTAACATTGATGTTTTTATCATTTGATCTTAACTCAATAAGAGTTCCACCTTTAAAATCTACACCAAAATTAAGTCCTTTAAAAAATAACAATAGAATAGATGCCACTACTAGACCCAAAGAGATGAGATTAAATAGTTTATAAAATTTATTAAAATTAATCATTTATATTAGTTTAGTTTTTTCTTTATTTCTTACCACGTAAAGACCAGTGAGCATTCTTGCAATAAAATAAACTGAAAAAAGTGTAGTAAAAATTCCTACAGCTAAAGTCACAGAGAAGCCTTTAACAGGCCCAGAGCCCATAAAGAATAAGATTACAGCTGCAATTAATGTAGTTATATTTGCATCTATAATTGCTGTTTTTGATTTCACATAACCAGTATCAAAAGCTATTATATTATTTTTTTCTTTCTTACATTCTTCTTTAATTCTTTCAAAAATTAATACATTAGCGTCAACTGCCATACCAACTGTTAAAATGATACCTGCTATTCCTGGTAATGTTAATGTTGCTTCAAATAATGTCAGTATACCTACTAAAAAAAATAGATTAACTAAAAGTGTTATATTGGCTATCAAACCAAATATCTTATATTTAAAAAACATAAAAATAATCACCAGTAAAAAACCAATCATTAGAGCAATAACACCAGCATTGATTGAGTCCTGTCCTAGATCAGGTCCTACAGTTCTTTCTTCAATTATATTTAGTGGTGCTGGTAAGGCTCCAGATCTTAGCAATAATGCTAAATCTGTTGCTGATTGAAATGTAAAATTACCACTAATCTGACCATTTCCACTCGCTATTACACTTTGAATAGTTGGTGCACTAACAATTTTTCCATCTAAAACAATTGCTAACTGTTTACCAACTCCTGTACTTGTTGCTTTACCAAATCTTTTAGCACCCACTCGATCAAGAGTAAATGATACTACAGTTTCATTTGTTTGGTTGTTCATTTGTGGTTGAGCATCAAGTAAGTTTTCACCATTTAGAATTATTCTTTTACTAACCATTGCTTCACTCATGCCATCTTCAAATTGAAGCATTTCAGTGCCAAAAGTGTCATTCTTATTTTGAGTGACAAATCTAAAAGTTAGGTTTGCAGTTTTACCTAGTAGGGATTTTATTCTCATAGGATCATCCAAACCAGGAAGTTCTACAAGAATTCTATTATTACCTCTTTTTATTATATTTGGTTCATTTGTCCCAACTTCATCAACTCTTCTTCTAACGATTTCTAGAGCTTGATCTTGAGATGATGTTTTAATTTCAATAAGTCCATATTTAGAAAGTGACAGTGTAAATTTACTATCTTCTATTATTACATCAAATTGATGTGATTTATACTGATTGTAATAAGGGTTAATCTCACTCTCTTTATCAAGAAAAAAAGCTTCAACCGAACCAACATCCATTATAGGGGTAGTAAATACTATTGTTTTATCTTGAATTCTTAAATCATTAAAATTAATTTTCTTACTCTTTAGAAAATTCCTTATAACAGTAGTGGTATTTTGTAGTTTTTGAATTTCGACAGGTTCATTATCTATTTCAAGCAATAAATAAGACCCTCCCTGTAAGTCAAGGCCAAGGTTTATTCTTTTCGAGATAAAGCTATTTTCAGGATCTTGGAAGTTTGATAGTGCAAAATAAATAAAAAAAAGTGTTACAAATGAAACTAAAGTAATTCTTAATTTGGAAAAGTATAACACTTTAGTTTGATGTTATTTTTTTACTTCAGGAGCGTTAAGTAATCCTTGGATACCAGTAGATTTGATAATTTCAACTTTAACGTTATCAGCAATTTGTACTTCAACTTTTTCATTATCAATAATTCTTTCAACTGTACCAATGATACCAGCAGATGTTACAACCTTGTCGCCTCTTGATAAGTTTTCTACCATGGCTTTATGCTCTTTAACTTTCTTTTGTTGAGGTCTTATTAAAAAAAAGTAAAAAATAACAAATATTAAAATTAGCGGTATAAATTGTCCTATTCCTGAATCCATAATTCTCCTTAATTAAAGTGAATACTTACAACATCTATTAAATTAAAACAACTTTAAATCTTAATGATTTTCTCAATATTATTCATGTAAGGCTTTAAAACCTCAGGTACAATGATAGATCCATCTTCTTGTTGATAATTTTCCAATATAGCAACCATAGTTCTACCAACAGCTAAACCACTGCCATTTAAGGTTCCAACTAGCAAAGTTTCTTTTTTTTCGTTTTTATATCTAGCTTTCATTCTTCTTGCTTGAAATGATCCACATGAAGAGCAACTTGAGATTTCTCTATATTTATCTTCTGACGGAAGCCACACCTCAATATCAAAAGTTTTTTCAGCGCTAAAACCCATATCACCAGTGCACAAAACTATTTTTCTATATGGAAGTTTTAGTAAATCTAAAATTTTAGTTGCACAATCAGTCATTCTATCAAGTTCTGGTAAACACTTATCAAGCTCAACAATACTTACCATTTCAACTTTGTAAAATTGGTGCTGTCTAATCATACCTTTTGTATCTTTACCATAACTTCCTGCTTCTTTTCTAAAACATGGAGTTGAAGCAACCATTCGCATAGGAAGTTTTTTTTTATCAATAATTTGGTCTTTTACAATATTGGTTAAAATAACTTCAGCAGTTGGAATTAAAAATTTTCTATCACTAGAATCATCTAATTTAAGTTCAAACTGATCATTATCAAATTTAGGCAATTGTCCTGTACCATACATAGTGTCATCTGTTGCAATTAGTGGCGGTGATATCTCTTCATAACCATTGGTATTCACATGTGTATCAAGCATAAAATTTGATAAAGCTCTTTCCAACAAGGCCAATTTATCTTTTACAAAAACAAACCTTGAGCCAGTAGTTTTTGTAGCTAAATCAAAATCAAGCATGTTTAAGTTTTCACCTAATTCATAATGAGATTTAGGTTTAAATGTAAAATTAGGTAATGTTCCTGATTTAGAAATTTCTACATTTGAGTTTTCATCTTTACCTGTAGGAACGTCAGAATGAGGTATGTTTGGTATTGAGGACAAAATAGCCTCTAATTCACTTTTAACACTAGATTGTAATTTACTAATATTATCAATTTCAGAAGAAATTTTTTTAGATTTTTCAAAAAGAGACTGATCTTTAGATTTTGAGATACCTTTTTTTTCTTTTTCAAGT
>CAJQTI010000024.1 GCA_905618915.1 uncultured Candidatus Pelagibacter sp.
CCCTCACAACTGCTTTGATGGTTTTTGCCACAGCTTTTGGTACTGCTTTATTTGGCTTATTAATAGATTTAGGTTTTACAGTGGATGGTATTGCTCTTATCTCTGGCTTTTATATTTTTTTTTCTTTAATCCTTCTTTTTTTGGTAAGAAAAAAATTAAATCCAATAATAATTTAGAAAATCCTTGCATTTTTTAACATGAGGTATAAATAATCGCCCATGGCTAGAGTAACAGTAGAAGATTGCATAGATAAAGTAGAAAGTCCTTACGAATTAGTATTGGTTGCTAAAGAAAGAGCTGTTCAATTAAATTCAGGTCTTGAGCCTACACTTGATAGAGATAATGACAAAAATACAGTTATATCTTTAAGAGAAATTGCAGAAGAAACTATTAAAGTTTCAGACTTAACTGATAGCGCTATTCACAAACTTAGAAAACATGTTGAACAAGTTGACGATGGTACAGATGATGATGAAGTCATCGGTGATGATTTTGACAGTATGTACAAAGGTGAAATTTCTAAAAGTGGAACACCTATTTTACCATCTAAAAGAGCTAGAAAAATTCCAGAAAAAATTCAAGTTGCACCAGAAGATTTAGAAGAACTAACTGCAAAAGCAGAACCAGAAGTAGAAGTTAATCCAGAACGTGAAGCTGCTAGTGAAGAAACTGAAGTTGCTGCAGAAGAAACAGAAGTCGCTTCAGAAGAAACAGAAGTCGCTTCAGAAGAAACAGAAGCTGAAACAACTGAAGTAAACTCTGATGATTCAGAGACTACAAATAGCTAAAAAAATAATATAAAAGTTTAGTATGAACAGGAAAGTATCCGTTGCACCCATGATGGATTGCACCGATCGTCATGAACGTTTTTTTCTAAGACTGATCAGTAAAAATACATTGCTCTATAGTGAAATGGTTGTCTCTGAAGCCATTCACAGAGGGGACAAAAAAAAATTATTAGAATTTAATATAAATGAAAAACCAATAGCTCTTCAAATTGGTGGATCTTCTCCAGCCTTACTGGCAGAGGCAACGAAAGCAGGTGAAGACTTCGGTTATGATGAAATAAATTTAAACCTTGGTTGTCCTTCAAAAAAAGTTGAGAAAAATAAATTTGGAGCATGCTTAATGAAAGAACCAAATTTAGTTGCAGACTGCTTGAGCAAAATGCAATCAGTTACAAAATTACCAGTTACGATTAAAACAAGAATTGGTTACGATGACACCGAAGACTATGAAAATTTACATCATTTTATTTCAACTTTAAAAAGCACTGGTGTTAAAACTTTTATTATTCATGCAAGAAAAGCTATTCTTGGAAAGTTTACCCCCAAACAAAATTTAAACATCCCTCCTTTAAAATATGATTTTGTTTATAGATTAAAAAAAGATTTTCCTAATGAGGAAATTATTATTAATGGTGGAATTACAACAACTGATCAAATGAAAGATCATTTAGGTAAAGTTGATGGAGTTATGATAGGACGTGCTGCTTATCACACTCCTTATTTATTAGCTGATATTGAAAGAGATATATTTAATAATGAAAATGTACCAAGTCGACAGGATGTAATCGAACAATTACTACCGTATGTTAGGGAAGAAATTAAAAAAGGAACACGTTTAAATCAAATTATGAGACATACGTTAGGCTTATTTCATGGTCAAACAGGATCTAGTTTTTGGAAAAGATATTTAAGTGAAAATATGTGTGTCAGAGACGCTGATGTTAAAAAAATTGACCATATAATGGATAAGATTAAATATAATAATTTTGATACTTCGGTAAGCCAATCTGCTTAGTTCTTTATTATCCAACGAGTACATTTATTTTGGTTTATTAATGGCCTTAACAGCAATTCCTGTTGGATTTGTTGCAGGTTTATTTGGGATAGGGGGTGGTCTAATTACTGTTCCATTTTTATTTTATATCTTTAATTCTTTAGGGATTGATCAACAATATGTCATGCACCTTGCAGTTGGAACGTCATTTGCAATCATTATTCCAACATCAATAGTTTCAGTTTTAACCCATCATAAATTTAATGCAGTAGATTTTAATGTAGTTAAAAGTTATGGAATATTTGTTATTGGGGGTGTAATTATTGGAACAATATTTGCTGCAACTTTTAAAACAAAATCTCTAGTACTTTTCTTTTCAATCGTAATATTATTTTTAGGTATTTATTTACTTTTAATTAAAGAGAAAGATCAAAATATAATATCTGAAATGAAACTATATTTAAAAATTATACTTGGTTCGATTGTTGGATTTATTTCAGCTATAACGGGTATTGGTGGTGCTGTCATGAATGTACCAATTCTTAAGTTTTTTGGTTATTCAATTAATAGAGCTATAGGAAGTGCTGCTGCTATTGGTTTTTTAATTGCTTTGTTTGGAGCAATAGGATTTTTGATAACAGGTAGTTATTTGAAAACTAACTTACCCTTAAGTAT
>CAJQTI010000025.1 GCA_905618915.1 uncultured Candidatus Pelagibacter sp.
CCATATCAACAAAAACTATTTTTTGCTCCGCACTAACAGATACGCTAAAGATTAAGAAAACTATAAATAAAGATAAAAAATATCTCATTAAAATGTTGTTCCAATATTAAACCTAAATGATTCTGTTCTATCCATATTGCTTTGTGTAATTGGCTCAGCTAAAGAAAAATTTAATGGGCCAATTGGTGTAAAAAAATCTACTGCTATCCCAACAGAAGATCTAATTTGACTATTACTTGCTAAACTTGAATCATAATCTATACCCCAGACATTTGCTGCATCAAAAAAAACAGAAAAATTAGTATTTTGTAAATTGGGCATTATTTGAGGTAGTGTTGTTGCAAAGTTAATTGAAGCCGCATAATTTCCACCTATATAATCATATCCATCTTTTGGTCCAATTTTTCCAGATTCAAATCCCCTTAATTTACTTGCAGGTAAATATAATCTATCTGATAATTTAACATCCTTGCCAGTTAATGATTTAGAAGTTTTTGCAAAAAAACCAAAAGAAAAAATATTTTCATCTAACCATTGATTGTAAACTTTATAATCATATGTATTTGTTAAAGTGTAACTTTCACCAATTAGTGGAACATTTTGTGTAAATCTACTTATGTATCCATCAGAAGTTTTAAACTTTTGATTTCTTTTATCATAGGTAAGTGTTTGATTAAAATAAGTATCAAAATAAGAACCCACTTGTTTCTTCATACTAGCTGATGCAGTTGAATCGGTCTCAAGTTTTTCAATGTAAGAAGAAAATCCAGTATTCCAATACAGGTCATCATAAAACTCAAAACCACTACCAATTGAAAATCCGGTCTTGTTTGATTTATATCCAAAATTTTTAAGACGATCGGTAACAGTACTTTCTATTGATGTATTCAATGACCTATTAGAACCTTTATAATTTGGGTTATTTATTGAAATTAAACCCTTTACTGATTCCGTACTAATAGCAACATCGGAGGTAAATTCTATTCCCCTACCAAGATAATTGTTTTCTGACACACCGAACGCTACCGTCCCACCAGAAGTCCCAACTCCTGCACCTGCCATAATCTCACCTGTAGGTTTTTCTTCAACAGTAATATTAATAATTTTTTTATTTTGACTTGTAACATCAATTATTTCCGATTCAACTTTACTAAAAAAATTGAGAGACCTTAGATTATTTAGAGTTTTTGTTTGAAGTAATTCATTAAAAGCATCACCTTCATCAACAAGTAAATTATTTCTTATCACCTCTTCTCGTGTTATATTGTTTCCAAATATATTGATTTTTTCAACATAAAATTTTTCCGACTCTCCAATATCAAAAGTAAGATTTATCAAATTATCTACAATCTCCTCTTGTACCGAAGATTTAAGAAATTCAAATTGTTCATTTAAAACAATTTTATCTATTTCTTTTAAGATTTTATCTATAGAATTTAATGAATATTTTTCTCCCTTAAGACTATTAAAAATCTCATTTAATTCATCAAAATTATTCAGTTCATAATCAATAGGAAGATTAAGATTAAATTCGTTAAAATAGTATTTCTTACCAGATGATACATTGTATAAAACTTCAAATTCATCATTGCCAAGATAACTAGCAAAAGAAGACTCTATTTCTACGTCATAGAAACCTTTATTTTTGTAAAAATTATTTAATAATCGTATGTCATAATTGATTAAATTTTCATTCAGATACTTCTTGCCAGAAATAAATTTCCAAAATCTATACTCTTCACTAAGAATAATAGATCTCAATGTGCTATCTTTAAATCTTTTATCACCAACGAATGAAATTTTAGAAATTTTCGCTTTATCACCAAGTTCAATTTCATAATAAAGATCAATTTTATTATCTCCTAAATCTTGATAAGAAGATGTAATCGTTGAAAAGTAAAAACCCTGATCTTTAAGGTAATTTAAGATAGCATTTTCATCTACTTTTACATTTAACAAGCTATATGAAGATCTATTTTTTAAAGATAAAATCTCATACAACGACTCTTCTGTTTTTTTTCTTTTAATTCCATTAATAAAAACTGTTTGAATAATTGGATTTTCTAATACATTAATTGTTAGATTGTTATTTTCAATCTTGACACTTACGTC
>CAJQTI010000026.1 GCA_905618915.1 uncultured Candidatus Pelagibacter sp.
TTTAATTAGTTCATATTTTTTTTGTTTTTCAAAGTCTGTTGCAGTTTTAACTAAATTATAAGCAATTAAGTGAGGTAAGTGACTTGTCATAGAAAAGACCGTGTCATGTTTTTTAGAGTCCATAATTGCAACTCTAGAACCAATTTTTTTCCAAAACTTACTTAGTGCCCGAAGGTGTTTCTCATTAGTATTTCTTTCTTTTATTAATATGCACCACTTATTATGAAATAAATTTTTTACACCATGTTCAGGGCCACTAACTTCTGATCCTGCTATAGGATGGCTGGACGTCCAAAAAATTCCTTTCTTTAATTTCTTTTTAATTAATTCCATAGATTTTTCTTTAGATGAACCAACATCTGTGATGATAGTTTTTGGTAAGAGGTATTTATTTATTTTTAAAATTATTTTTTCATACTCACTCAATGGAGTGCAAAATATTATCAAATCTACGTTTGGGATAATTTTTTTGAAATCACTTATAACTTCACAAGGTAATTTTAATTTTTTAATTGTTATAATATTTGACTTAGATTTTTCATAAACAAATATTTTTTTTACTATTTTTTTTCTACTATTGATCGTAATAATGAAGATCCAATTAAACCACACCCTATAATTAAAATATTTTTCATAATTAATTAAATATAACCTTAACTTCTTTGATAAATTTTGCGTTCTCTTTTTTAGATCCAATTGTTAACCTTAATTTGTTTTTAATATTATATCCATCTTCTGTAGATCTTAATATAATTCCTTTTGATTGTAGTTTGTTAAAAACATAATTAGCTGAAAATTTACATTTATCAAAATTTAGTAATAAAAAATTAGCTGTTACTTCGTTTGAAAAAATATTTATTTTTTCTAAAGTGTTTCTAACTTTATTTGCTTCTGTAATATTATGCTTTACAGATTGATTAATAAAATTTTTATCTTTTAAAGCTTCTGTTGCTGCAATTTGTGCGAGTTGATTTACATTAAATGGTGGTTTAATTAAATTCATTGCATTAATAATTTTTTTTGAAGCATAACCCCAACCAACTCTTAAAGAGGCTAATCCATAAATTTTAGAAAATGTTCTTATTACAACTACATTATCCTTATTTTTAAATAGATCTAAGCTTGACTTGTAATCTTTATTTTTCATATATTCAAAATACGCATCATCTAAGACTAATAATATATTTTTTTTTAATTTTTTTCTTAATTCTAATAATTCTAATTTACTTAAATAAGTGCCTGTAGGATTGTTTGGATTAGCAATAAAAACAATCTTTGTTTTTTTTGTAACTTTTTTAATTATCTCTAGCACTGAAACTTTAAAATTTTTTTCTTTTGAAAAAATAACTTTTGCTCCAACGATTTGTGCATAAATTCTATACATTAAGAAGCTATATTGAGGTACAATCACTTCGTCTGATGCTCTTAAATATAGCTGGCAAATCATCTGAATTATTTCATCAGACCCTGCTCCACAAATAATCTTATTAAAATCACAATTAAATTTATTTGAAATTTCTTTTCTTAAAACTTGGGCTTTGCTGTCTGGATATTTAGACAGGATTAAATTTTTATTATTTAATACCTTCTTAACTTTTGAGCTAACACCTAATGCCGACTCATTCGCTGATAATTTGATGATATTTTTGAGTTTACCTATATTTGATTTTCCTGGTTTATAGGCCTCTATTTTAAATTTTTTAAACTTTGGAACTGTCATTCTATTAATCTTATAAATAAAATATTAAATTTTCATACAGAATAAGTCATTTTTAAAAAAATTTGACATAAGAAATACTATCTAGTACAAAAATTATGCGCTGATTTAACTGAATTGCGAGCGCTTAAAAAAAACCGCTAAATAATTTTTTTTATCTCACAATTCAAATTTAGCTATTATTTATGAATAAAAATGTGAACATAAAAAGCATAATAATTGATAAACCACTAAAATTAGATTGTGGTCAGACTATTAATAATTTTCCTTTAGCTTATGAAACTTACGGTGCTCTTAATGAAAAAAAAGATAATGCTATTTTAGTCTTTCATGCTTTAACTGGTGATCAATTTGTTTCTGGAATAAACCCAATAACTAAAAAAGATGGTTGGTGGTCATATGCTGTCGGTCCTAATAAGGCTATTGATACAAACAAATATTTTATAATTTGTGCTAATGTAATTGGTGGATGTTTAGGTTCTTTTGGCCCTAGCAATACTAACTCTGAAACAAATAAAGTTTATGGAACCACCTTCCCTATTATTACAATAAATGACATGGTAAATGCACAAAACAACCTTTTAGATTTTTTTCAAATTGAAAAGTTATTTGCGGTCATGGGTGGATCTATGGGTGGTATGCAAGTTCTTCAATTTATAAGTAATTTTCCTGACAGAGCAAAAATAGCAATTCCAATTGCTTGTACCTCTAGTCATTCAGCACAAAATATTGCTTTTAACGAACTTGGCAGACAATCTATAATGGCTGATACAAACTGGATAAATGGAGACTATGCAAATCAAAATAAAACCCCCGATAAAGGTTTATCTGTTGCAAGAATGGCTGCTCATATAACTTATTTATCTAAAAATGGTTTACAAGAAAAGTTTGGAAGAAAATTACAAGAAAGAGATGATTTAAAATTTGGTTTTGATGCAGATTTCCAAATAGAAAGTTATTTAAGACATCAAGGGTCTGTATTTGTTGATAGGTTTGATGCCAACAGTTATTTGTATATTACAAGAGCAATGGATTATTTTGACTTAACTAAGGAATATGGAGGAAATTTATCAAAAGCTTTTGAAAAAACTAAAACCAAATTTCTTGTTATATCATTCACTTCGGATTGGCTTTATCCCACTTCTGAAAACAAAGAAATTGTTATAGCTTTAAACGCCATCGGAGCAGATGTTGCATTTGTCGAAATTGAGTCTGACAAAGGACATGACTCTTTTCTTTTAGATGTTCCTGAATTTTTGAATACTTTAAATGATTATATTAACAACTCTTATTTAACAATTTAACCATGAAACAAGAATTTAAAATAATCTCTGATTTTATTGAAAAAAACACAAGAGTTTTAGATGTTGGTTGTGGGGACGGAACATTAATGGAATATTTAAAAACTAATAAAGAAATAGATATAAGAGGAATTGAAATTTCTAAAAGTAATTCTCAAAAGTGTGTAAGTAAAGGTTTAACTGTTATTGAAGGAGATGCAGAAAAGGATCTGACACAATTTCCAGATAGTTCTTTTGATTTTGTGATTTTGAGCCAAACACTTCAAGCTTTCCTAAATCCAGAAATAGTTATTCAGGAACTTTTAAGAGTAGGGAAAAAAGCCATTGTTACAGTGCCAAATTTTGGATTTTGGAAAGTAAGGCTTCATTTACTAATCAAAGGAACAATGCCTATTACAAAAAATCTACCTGATGAATGGTACAACACTCCAAATCTACATATGTGTACGATTAAAGATTTTTATAACTTTTGCCATGATAGAAAAATTAAATTAGATAAAGCATTGGCACTTCACAATGAAAAAACCTCTCCTATCAATGAAATAAATCTTAATATTAAAAATCTGTCAGCTGAATTGGGAATTTTTTTAATTGAGAAATAGATGAAAATTCAAATAATACCTTGCCTGCAAGATAACTATTCTTATTTGATAATTAATGAAGAAAATAATACTGCATGCGTAATTGACCCTAGTGAGGCTGATCCTATTATTGAATATTTAGAGAATAATGAAATTAAATTAAAGTTTATATTAAATACACATCACCATTATGATCATGTAGGTGGAAATAAAGAATTAAAAGAAAAATATGGAGCAAGTGTTGTCGGATATAGTGGGGACAAACAAAGAATTCCTGAAATAGATATATTACTTAACGATCAAGAAACTTGGATACATGAAAATTTTGAAGCTAAGGTAATCTATATTCCAGGACATACTCTTGGTCACATTTGTTTTTACTTTTATAAAGAAAAATCTGTTTTTACTGGCGATACTCTTTTTTCTTTGGGCTGTGGAAGAATATTTGAAGGTACATACTCTCAGATGTTTGATTCTTTAATGAAATTCAAGAAGTTACCGGAAGATACAAAAGTTTATTGTGGTCATGAATATACCAAAAAAAATTCAGATTTTTGCTTAACTCATGATGCAAATAACAGTAATCTCAAAACCATGATACATGGCATCGATGCAAAGTTAAAAGATGGTTTGCCCACTATTCCATCAACTATTAAGGATGAATTAGAGTGTAATATTTTCCTTAGGTCCAGCAATCTAGAAACCTTTTCAAAATTAAGGGATTTAAAGGATAATTTCTAACTTATTCGGACTTGACTATAATAGGCTCGAGACTATATTGCTGCTTATAAAAAACAGATTAAACAATGTCATACGCAATCATACAAACAGGTGGAAAACAGTACAAAGTAAAGGCTGGAGAAATACTTAAAATCGAGAGATTAGAAGACTCTAAAACTGAAACTAAGATAGAATTTAAAGAAATTCTGGCTTATGGAGATGATAAAAATATTGAAGTTGGCTCACCAACCGTTGAAGGTGCAAAAGTTGAAGCTGACCTCGTTGAAAATGGTAAAAATAGAACAATACTAATCTTCAAGAAAAGAAGAAGACAAAATTCAAGAAGAAAAAATGGTCATAGACAACAATATTCATTAATAAGAATTAGTAAAATTTTTTCAAAAGATGGAAAAGTTTTAGCTGAAGCCGAAAAAATGGTTAAACCAACTAAAAAAATTGAAAAAGTGGAAGCTAAAGTAGAAGCAGAAACAGCAAGTAAATAAATTATGGCTACAAAAAAAGCAGGTGGATCATCGAGAAACGGACGAGATAGTGCTGGTCGAAGACTTGGTGTTAAAAAGTACGGTGGTGAAGTAGTAATTCCTGGTAACATAATCGTCAGACAAAGAGGGACTAAAATTTTTCCTGGTGAAAACGTGGGAATGGGTAAAGATCATTCAATTTTTTCTGTTGTTGAAGGAAAAGTAGTATTTAAAAAAGGTAGATTAGACAGAACATTCGTTTCAGTAAAACCCAATTAGTAGTACAACTAAAAACTAACAGTTGTATTATGAAATTTCTAGATCAAGTAAAAATTTATGTAAAGGCTGGCAATGGCGGGCATGGATCTCCTAGTTTTCGTAGAGAAAAATTTATTGAGTACGGCGGACCCGATGGTGGAGATGGTGGTAAAGGTGGTACCATATTCCTAAGATCAGAAAGAAATTTAAATACTCTTATTGATTATAGATTTCAACAACATCACAAAGCTGGAAGAGGTGTAAATGGTTCTGGACAAAATCGTACTGGTCATGGAGGAGATGATTTATTTTTAAAAGTTCCAGTAGGTACACAGGTTTTTGAAGAAGATAATAAAACTTTAATCTATGATTTTAAAAAAGAAGGTGAAGAATTTATTGTAGCCAAAGGTGGTAAGGGTGGTCTTGGGAATACTAGATTTAAAAGCTCCACAAATAGAGCTCCAAAAAAATTTACAAAAGGTGCTACAGGTGAAGAATATGTAATTTGGCTTCAACTAAAAACTATTGCTGATGTTGGTATTGTGGGTTTACCCAACGCGGGTAAGTCTAGCTTATTAGCATCTATTACGAATGCCACACCTAAGATAGCAAATTATAAGTTTACAACTTTAAATCCAAACCTTGGCGTTGCAACTTATGATGATAAAGAAATAACTTTAGCTGATATTCCTGGTTTGGTTGAAGGCGCACATGAGGGCGTGGGTCTTGGAATTCAATTCTTAAAACACATAGAAAGATGCAAAACTTTAATGCATTTAATAGATATTACTGATGAAAATATTGAAAATGCATATCAACAAGTTAAAAAAGAGCTTGGTAGTTACAGTAAAGAGATCCTTGAAAAAAAAGAAATAATTGTATTAAATAAAATAGATTTATTAGATGAAGAAGAAGTGGATGAAATTGTGAAAAATTTTTCTAAAGATAAAGATTCTGAGGTAATAACACTTTCAACATTAGACAAAGGATCAATATCAAAAGTTAAAGCTAAATTGCTAGCGTATGTATCTTAAGAATTCTAAAATAATTGTAATCAAAATTGGCTCATCTTTATTAATAGATGATAATAAAAAAGTTAGAAAAAAATGGCTTTTAGAATTTTCCAAAGATATTCAAGAACTAATTAAAGAAAATAAAAAAATTATCATTGTTAGCTCAGGTGCTATTGCTATGGGCTGTAAAAAACTGAACTTGAGTAAAAAAAATCTTAAGATTGATAAAAGTCAAGCTGTAGCATCAATTGGACAAATTGAACTTATGAATTTATTTTCAGAAATATTTGTTAAACAAAAAATTAATATATCTCAGATTTTACTTACACTAGAAGATACCGAACAAAGAAGAAGAGCCTTAAATGCCAAGAGAACGATTGATAATTTATTTCAATTAGGTTTTATACCTATTGTTAATGAAAATGACACTATAGCAACTACAGAAATCAAATACGGTGATAACGATAGATTAGCTTCTAGAGTTGCACAAATATCTGGCGCTGACTCGCTAATACTTCTTTCTGATGTTGATGGTCTTTACACTCAAAACCCAAAAATTTACAAAAATGCAAAATTAATAAAAGAGATAAAAAATATAGATAAGGATATAGAAAAAATTGCTACCAAAAGTATTGGTGAACATGGAACGGGTGGAATGAAAACTAAAATTGATGCAGCAAAAATCTGTCAACTATCAGGATGTCAAATGGTAATAGCCAATGGTCTTTTAATGAGACCTATCACAAAAATAATTAAAGATAATAACTGTACTTGGTTTTTACCCAAAATTACCAAATTAGATGCTAGAAAAAAATGGATTATTAGTTCAATTTCACCCAAAGGAGAAATTGTTATTGATGATGGTGCCACGCAAGCACTTTCGAATGGTAAGAGTTTGTTAGCAGCTGGCATTATAAAAGTATCTGGTAAGTTTAAAAAAGGTGATCACATAAAGGTTTTAAACAAGAAAAATTACGAATGTGCTAGAGGCTTAAGTTCATTTTCATCTGATGAAATATTAAGAATTATGGGGCACCATTCTAAAGAGATTGAGAAAATATTAGGATATATTGCTAAGTCTGAGGTTATACATAAAGATGATATGGTAGAGGTATAAAATGAGTCGATATATGAACTTAATAGGGAAAAATGCTAAAAAAGCATCACTTGAAAAGATTAATTCCACACTAAAAAATAAAATTTTAAAAAGATATGCGTTATTACTAGATAAAGAGAGAAACTCTATAATTAAAGAGAATACGAAAGATATAAAGTTTTCTCAAAAAAAGGGATTAAAGAATAATTTAATTGATAGACTAACCATTGGCCATAAAGAATTAGACAATATAAAAAATTCAATAAATAAAATTACTAAATTAAAAGATCCTGTTGATAATACTCTTGAAAAATGGAGTAGACCTAACGGTTTAAAAATTAAAAGAGTATCTATACCTATTGGGGTTATTGGAGTTATATATGAAAGTAGACCCAATGTTACTGCAGATGTTGCTAGCTTATGTTTTAAATCTGGAAATGCTGTAATTTTAAAAGGTGGGTCAGAGGCAATAAATACTAATAAAATTTTAGCTAAGTTATTTCGAAAGGCGCTCAAGGAAAATGGAGTTAATGAAAATTTTATTCAATTTATAGATTCTAAAGATAGAAAAATGGTTGATTTTATGCTTTCAAAAATGAAAGACTATATTGATGTGATCATACCACGTGGAGGTAAAAATTTAGTAAAAAGAGTTCAGGAGTTTTCAACTGTACCCATCATTGGACATTTAGAAGGTCTATGCCACACTTTTGTTGATAAGGATGCAGAACTAAAAATGGCTATAAATATAATTTATAATGCTAAATTAAGAAATACCAGTATTTGTGGTGCTACTGAAACAATTTTACTTCATGAAAAAATTATTAAAAGATTTTGTAATCCTATTTTAAAAAAACTTGAAGAAAGTAACTGCAAAATATATGGAGATCATTTTTTAAGTAAACATTATGATGGTAGAATTTTTCCTGCAAAAGAAAAGGATTGGTCTACAGAATACTTAGCAGCAACAGTATCTGTAAAGACTGTAAAAAGCTGTGATGAAGCAATCAAGCATATTAACAAATACGGAACTATGCATACAGATTCTATAATTACTAAAAATAAAAAGACTGCAGAAAAATTTTTAAAAAACGTTAAAAGTTCAATAGCAATGCATAACACATCAACCCAGTTTGCTGATGGTGGGGAGTTTGGGTTCGGTGGAGAAGTGGGCATTTCAACAAACACGCTTCCTCCAAGAGGGCCTGTGGGTTTAGGTCAGCTTATTTCTTATAAATATGAAGTTGTTAGTAATGGTCAGACTAGAAAATAAATTGAAATTACAAAAAATCAGAATAGGTATTTTGGGAGGCACTTTTGATCCAGCTCATAAAGGACATTTAGAAATATCTTTACAAGCTAAAAAAAGATTTGAACTAAAGAATATTATTTGGGCGATTACAAAACAGAATCCATTTAAAGAAGAAAGTAGCTCTAATTTAAGAAGCAGAACACAGTTTGCCAAAAAATTAATAGATAAGAATGATTTTATTAAAGTGAAATTTTATGAAGATAAAATAGCATCCAATAGAACGATTGATTTAATTAAATATTTAAATAAAGACAAAAAATTTGAATTATATTTCATTATGGGTGCTGACAACCTTATTAATTTTCATAAGTGGTATAAATGGAAGTCTATTATAAATAAGTGCAATATTCTTGTATTTGATCGTCAAGGCTACAAGGCCAAATCTTTAAAGTCAGTAACATTTGGTGGGGCAAATAAAAAAAAGCTGACATTTATCAATTTTAAAAAAGTCAATATTTCATCTTCTCAATTAAGAAAAGTTTGATAAGGTTTTTGAATTAATGCATAAAAATAAAGATCTCAAAAGCATCATATTAGATACTCTGGATTCCAATAAAGCTTTAGATATAATTTCTATCGATCTTAAAAATAAAAGTTCCATGGCAGACTATATGATCATAGCAAGTGGAACTTCTTCAAGACATATTCAAGCTTTATCTGAGCAGGTCCTAGAAAAACTAAAAACTAATGGAGTTAAAAATTCTAAGATAGAAGGAAAAGAAAGTTTAGACTGGAAATTAGTTGATGGCATTGATTTGATCGTTCATATTTTTAATCCTGATAAAAGAAAATTTTATGAGCTTGAAAAAATATGGTCAGAACTAATTCCCAAAGAAAAAGTAATGATATAAATCATATGAAAAAAAAAATATTTTTTATCATCGTATCTCTATTTTTTTTTGAAAAAAGTTTTTCTGAAAATACTGATATTTATAAAAAAATAGACCTATTTGGTGAGGTGCTTGAAAAAATTAGTAAAGAATATGTTGATGAAGTAGACCAATCAAAAAGTATGGATGCTGCAATAAATGGACTACTGCAATCTTTAGATCCTTATTCTGCATATATGACACCTGAAAGTTTTGAGGGTATGCAAACTGAAACAAGTGGTAAGTTTGGTGGTCTTGGGATTGAGGTTGGCATGGAATCAGGTGTGGTAAAAGTAATCACTCCTATTGATAATACTCCAGCTTCAAAAGCAGGGTTAAAAGCAGGAGATTATATTGTAAAAATTGATGGTGTGCAGGTGCAAGGCAAATCATTAATGGATGCTGTTGATTTAATGAGAGGACTTGTTGGGTCTAGTATTGAAATAACCGTTAGAAGACGAGGTGTTAAAAAAGCACTAATCTTTAATATAACGAGAGAAATTATTCAAGTTCAATCAGTTAAATCTGAACTTATTGATAATAACATTGGTTACATTAGGTTAACTTCTTTTAATGAAAATAGCAGTGATCAAATTAAAGAAAAAGTTAAAAAATTAAATAAAAATAAAAACTTAAAAGGATATATTTTAGATTTAAGAAATAATCCTGGTGGTTTACTTTCTCAGGCTATTAAAATATCTGATTTTTTTCTAGAGAATGGCGAAATTGTATCAACAAAAAGCCGACAAGCCTCAGAAAATCGAAAATGGTTTGCTAAAAAGGGTGATTTAACAAATGGTAAAACACTAATTATACTTATTAACTATGGGTCAGCATCAGCTTCAGAAATAGTAGCTGGCGCATTAAAAGATCATAAAAGAGCAATTTTAGTTGGTGAGAATAGTTATGGAAAAGGCTCTGTACAATCAATAATTCCACTTAAGAATAGAGGAGCTATTAGACTAACAATTGCAAAATATTATCTCCCTTCAGGAAAATCTATTTCAAAAGTTGGAGTAACACCTGATATAGAAGTAGTAGAAAGTTCAGAAGACTTTAAATTTAATTCTGAGACAGATAATCAATTAAACTTTGCAATAAAATTACTCAACGGATAAATGACAAACAATAATACAAGCCTGCCTCTTAGAAGTGGAGTTGGAATTGTTGTTTTAAATAAAGATAATAAAATCTTTGTTGCACAAAGAATAGATAATCAAAAAAATTTCTGGCAAATGCCTCAAGGTGGTGTTGATGAGGGAGAAAATTACCTAACTGCTGCCTATAGAGAATTAGAAGAGGAAACCAGTATAAAGAATGTTGACTTAATAAAGGAACTGGATGGTTTAATATCTTACGAGCTACCTAAAAATTTACTAGGTGTGATATGGAAAGGCAAATATAGAGGTCAAGAACAAAAATGGTTTGTAATGAGATTTTTAGGGCAAGATAGTGAAATTAATATTAAAACTAAAAATCCCGAGTTCTGTGAATGGAAATGGATTGACCTTGAAAAGATTACTGACCTAGTTGTAGACTTTAAATTACACGTATATGAGGATGTTAAAAAAAAGGTTAAAGAGATTCTTAGTTAAGAGTTTTTAGCACATCAATTTTTTGATCCACTAAATATTTATTTTGATCTGTAATTTCACTATTTTTTGAATACTCTTCTGCTTGTGTTAGTAGTTCACTAATTTTATCTTTATCAAAATCTTTGATATTAAAAATCGAGCTTGTTAGTACCGACAAATTATTATTCTTAAATTCAACAATTCCATCTTCAACATAATAATGCTCCTCTCCAGACTTAGAAAAGATTTTGATAATACCAGGTTTTAAAAATGAAATGATTGATATGTGATCTTTTAAAATTCCCATTTCTCCTTCAAAAGCTGGCACAACAACTTCCGTTACATCTTCTTTTGAAAGAAAAGATTTCTCAGGGTTTACTATTTCTATCTTAAACTCTTCACTCATTATTATGCTTCAGCATCCTTCGCCATTTTTTCTGCTTTTTCTATAGCCTCTTCAATTGTTCCAACCATATAAAATGCAGCCTCAGGTAAATGATCGTACTCACCATTACAAATTGCAGCAAATCCTTTAATTGTAGATTCTAAATCTACTAATTTTCCTGGAGAACCAGTAAAGACTTCGGCAACAAAGAAAGGTTGTGATAAGAATCTTTGAATTCTTCTAGCTCTAGCTACTGTTAATTTATCTTCTTCAGATAATTCATCCATTCCTAAAATTGCAATAATATCTTGTAGTGATTTATAAGTTTGAAGAATTTTTTGCACTTCTCTTGCAACTCTATAATGTTCATCTCCAACTATTCTAGGATCTAAAATTCTAGAAGTAGAATCTAGGGGATCTACTGCTGGATAAATTCCAATTTCAGCTATTTGTCTAGACAATACAGTTGTTGCATCTAAGTGAGCAAAAGATGTAGCAGGTGCTGGATCCGTTAAGTCATCTGCTGGTACATAAATCGCCTGCACGGATGTAATTGATCCTTTATTAGTTGTAGTAATTCTTTCTTGAAGGTTACCCATATCTGTCGCAAGTGTGGGCTGATATCCAACAGCTGAAGGAATTCTTCCTAAAAGTGCTGAAACTTCTGATCCCGCTTGAGTAAATCTAAAAATGTTATCAACAAAGAATAATACATCTTGTCCTTCTTGATCCCTAAAATACTCAGCTACAGTTAAACCTGTTAAGGCAACCCTTGCTCTAGCCCCTGGGGGTTCATTCATTTGACCATACACTAGTGCTGCTTTTGATCCTGGCCCCTCTGGCTTAATAACCCCTGAATCTATCATCTCATGATAAAGATCATTTCCTTCTCTAGTTCTTTCTCCAACACCAGCAAATACAGAAAATCCACCATGTGCTTTTGCTACGTTGTTAATTAATTCCATAATAAGTACTGTCTTACCAACACCTGCACCACCAAATAGACCAATTTTTCCACCTTTGGCATATGGTGCTAATAGATCAACTACTTTAATTCCTGTTACTAAAATTTCTGTTTCTGTTGATTGATCACTAAATTCAGGTGCAGCTCTGTGGATTGGCCACTTTTCTTTTGTTTTAACTTCACCTTTTTCATCAATAGGTTCACCTATTACATTTATAATTCTTCCTAAAGTTTCAGGACCAACTGGAACCATAATGGGAGAGCCTGTGGCAGTTACTTCGTCTCCTCTTTTTAATCCCTCAGTCGCGTCCATTGCAATTGTTCTAACACTTGATTCACCAAGGTGTTGAGCAACTTCCAAAACTAATCTGTTATCACCATTTTTACATTCTAATGCTGATAAAATTTCTGGTAATTCTCCATCAAATTTTACGTCTACTACTGCTCCAATAATTTGTGTAATTTTTCCTTTGCTCATAATTATAAACTTTCCGCTCCTGATATGATTTCAATTAGTTCTTTTGTAATAGCTGCTTGACGACTTCTATTATACTCAATAGTAAGCTTGTCAACCATTTCACCTGCGTTTCGAGTTGCACTATCCATTGCGCTCATTCTTGAACCCTGTTCGCTAGCTGAATTCTCTAACATTGCTTTAAAAATCTGTGTAGATATATTTTTAGGCAATAAATTACTTAAAATTTCATCTTCATCTGGTTCAAATTCATAATTATCTTCAGATGAATTTTCCTCTACTTCAGAGGTTTTTAAAGGTATTATTTGTTGTTCTTGGGGTATTTGAGTAATTACATTTTTAAATTTATTATAAAAAATTGTACATACATCAAATTCTTTTTTTTCAAAATTTTCAATTATCAACTTACCTACTTTTTCTGCATCCAAATAATTAATAGTTTTTGATTCTTTAAACGATATTTTTTCAACAATACTGTCTTTGTAAACTCTCTTTAATTGATCATAACCTTTAGACCCTACGGTTATAATTTTTAAAATTTTTCCTTCTTCAGATAATTTTTTAAAATATGCTTTAGCTTTTTTAATGATGTTTGAATTAAAACCACCACAAAGACCGCGATCAGATGTTAAGACTATACATAAATAGATCTTCTCTTCACCTGTTCCTGATAGTAGCTTTGGCGCATTTTCTTTATCAGAAATACCACTAGATAAGTTAAGAATGATATTATTCATCTTCTCAGAATAAGGTCTTCCCTTTTCAGCATTTTCTTGTGCCTTCCTCAGTTTAGCAGCCGCAACCATTTTCATGGCTTTGGTAATTTTTTGTGTAGACTTTACACTTGCTATTCTTTTTTTTAAATCGTCTAGCGTTGCCATATATTATGAATTAAAGTTTTTCTTAAGCTCCATTATTACTTCAACCAATAATTTTTCAGTATCTTCTTCAAGCTTACCTGAGCTTAAAACAGATTCTAAAATTTCTGGTTTTTCAGATTTACATTTTTCAATAATTTTAGATTCAAACTCAGCAATATCTTTAAGCTCTACATCATCCAAATAACCTTTAACTCCACAAAAAACTGAAATTACTTGTTCAGCAACTGTCATTGGAGAATATTGTTTTTGTTTTAGAAGTTCAGTTAATTTTGAACCTCTATTTAAAAGTTTTTGAGTTGATGCATCTAAATCAGATCCAAATTGTGCGAAGGCTGCCATTTCTCTATATTGAGCTAGCTCAAGTTTCATTGAACCAGAAACTTTTTTCATTGCTTTTGTTTGTGCTGCAGATCCAACTCTAGAAACTGATAAACCGACGTTAATCGCTGGTCTAATTCCTTGGTTAAACAATTCTGTTTCAAGAAATATTTGTCCGTCAGTAATTGATATAACATTAGTAGGGATAAACGCTGATACGTCTCCACCTTGCGTTTCAATTATTGGAAGAGCAGTTAATGATCCTCCACCATGCTCATCACTAAGCTTGGCAGCTCTTTCAAGCAATCTACTGTGTAAGTAAAATACGTCTCCTGGGTAAGCTTCCCTTCCCGGAGGTCTTCTTAATAAAAGTGACATTTGTCTGTAAGCTACAGCCTGTTTAGATAAATCATCATAAATGATTAATGCATGCATACCATTATCTCTATAAAATTCACCCATTGTACAGCCGGTATAAGGCGCTAAGAATTGAAGTGGTGCTGCGTCTGAAGCTGTAGCAGCTACAATTGTTGTATATTCCATTGCACCAGCTTCTTCTAGGGTTTTTTGAATTTGTCTAACTGTAGATCTTTTTTGACCTATGGCTACGTAAATACAGTAAAGTTTTTGCTTCTCATCTCCAGATTCATTTATTTTTTTCTGGTTAATGATTGCATCAATAGCAACCGCAGTTTTTCCTGTTTGTCTGTCACCAATAATTAATTCACGCTGTCCTCTTCCAACAGGTACTAAACTATCAATTGATTTTAAGCCTGTTTGCATTGGTTCACTAACAGATTGTCTTGGAATAATTCCAGGAGCTTTTACTTCAACTCTGCTTCTTTTTGTTGCTTTATCGAGAGCTCCTTTGCCGTCAATTGGATTTCCCAATCCATCAACAACTCTTCCTAATAATTCTTTTCCAACAGGTGTATCAACAATACTTCCTGTTCTTTTAACAACATCACCTTCTTTAATTTTTCTATCATCTCCAAAAATTACAACTCCAACATTTTCACTTTCTAAGTTTAGAGCCATTCCTTTTGATCCGTCAGAAAATTCTACCATCTCACCAGCTTGAACATTATCTAGTCCATATACTCTAGCAATACCGTCTCCAACTGATAAAACTTGACCAACTTCAGTTACTTCTGCTTTATCACCAAATTTTTTAATTTGTTCTTTTAATATCTTTGTTACTTCTGATGGGTTTATATCCATTTATGCCTCTATCATCCTATTTTCGATTTGTTGTAATTTATTTTTAATGGAAGTGTCCACCATTGTGCTTCCGACTTGCACAATCAAACCCCCAATTAAACTTGTATCATGTTTGTAGTTTAATTTTATTTTTGAACTAAAGTTTTTAGTCAATTCTTCTTTTATGTTATTAATTTCATTTTCACTAAGATCTTTTGCAGAAGTTAATTCTGCTTTTAATTCACCTCTTTTGACCGAACATGTCTCAACAAAGCTTTTTAGAATTTTATCTACATAAAAGAATCTTCTTTTAGATATTAGAAAGCTTAAAAATTTTGTTAATAATTCATTTATTTTATATTGTTCTGAAATTTTACTTAGAGCATTCAATTGGTCTTCTTTGTTGTTTGTTGGATCTTTGATTAAAGATTTAAAATCTTTACTTAAAGCAATTAAATTAATAATTGAAGCAGAATGAACCTCAATCTCATTTAAATTATTAGCTTCTATAGCTAATTCATAAAGTGCCAGGGAATATCTACCTGCCGATGTTTCAGAAAAACCTTTATTTTTGCTCAATTTATTGATCCTTATAAATATTTGAAGATTTATTAAATTTCTGTTTTAATTAACATATGACCCTATTCTCTTCAAGTCACACATTGTCTAAAAGTGTTATTTTTTGACCATTAATTGAAGTTTATTGGATCAACATCAACTGTTAGTTTCATTCCAGTAGGAAATTTGAATTTTTCAATAGTTTTGGCTAGTGAATTCTGCACTTTTAAGGATTTTCTACCTCTGATCAAAAGTCTTACTCTGAACTTTCTTTTTAATCTAAATATAGGTGCATTCACAGGGCCAAGAACTCTACCTTCGACAGCACTTTCTATAAAAACTTTAAACTTATAAGCCTCTTTTTCAAGTTCTCTTTCATTGCTGCCAGTAATTATTAAAGCAATAAATCTCTGAAACGGTGGAAGATTATTTGCCCTTCTAATTTCGAGTTCTTTATCTAAAAAAATATCGGGATCTTTATTTGTAATGTCTGTTATCATTTTTGTATCTAAATTATAAGTTTGAAAATAAACAGTTGCTGGTTTTCCTGTTCTTCCTGCTCTACCTGAAAGTTGGTGATATAATTGTAAATTCTTTTCTGCACCCCGTAAATCATGACCTTGTGACGATAAATCGATATCAACAACAACAATACAATTTAAACTTGGAAAGTGGAATCCTTTAGAAATTAATTGAGTTCCAATTAAAATTTGAATTTTGTTATCTATAATTTTTTCTAAAACATCTGCTGAACTTTTTTTATTCATTGTATCACTAGAAAATATAGTTGTTTCCTTGGTGGGGAAAATTTTTTTTACTTCTTCAGATATCCTTTCAACTCCAGGCCCACTAAAAATAAAGTCACATTTTCCTTCTTTCGAGCAGTCCCTATTTAGTAAAGCTTTGTATCCACAGTAGTGGCATAATAAATTTTGTTTATTTTTGTGATAAACCAAATTTATTGAACAATTTGGACATGAATAACTAGTAAAACATTTTTTACATAATACATGGGGTGCAAATCCTCTTCTATTTAAAAAAAATAATACTTGATCTTTTTTTTCAAGATGAAATTTTACTTTCTCAATTGTTTCTTTTGATATCCAAGATTGAGATTCTAACTTTGAATTATTAAGATTAATTATTTCATACTTTGGTAAAGATGCATTTAAATATCTTTGATCAAGTTTTGATAAACTATATTTGCCTTTTTTAATATTGTCATAAGTTTCAATAGAGGGAACGGCTGTTATTAAATTGATTGGAATATTTTCAAAGGATGCTCTAGAAATTGCCATGTCTCTTGCATTGTAAGTTACTCCCTCATCTTGCTTATAAGATTGATCATGCTCTTCATCAACAATGATTAATCCTAGTTTTTTAAAAGGTAAAAATAATGAGGATCGAGCACCAATTACAACTTTAATTTTATCATTAGCTATTCCACTCCAAATAATTTCTTTATTTTTTTTTGTAATACCTGAGTGCCACACAGCAGGCTTGAATCCAAAAAATTCTATAAATTTATTTTGAAATTGTCCTGTTAATCCAATTTCTGGCAGTAGAATTAACCCTTGAAAACCCTTATTAATTATCTCTTTTAAAGCCTCAAAATAAACCATCGTTTTACCAGACCCTGTAGTGCCCTGTAAAACATGAACTCTAAATTTTTGATTTAATGCATTCATTTTTTTTAATGAATCTTTTTGTTCTTTAGAAAGTTTTATTTCATTTTCTTTGATGTCAATTTTGAATGGCTCATAAGCTTCAATTGGTAACTTTTCTATGGCACCACTACTTAATAATAACAATTTTAATGCCATACCTTTGGGGGTCATATTGTATTCAGAAAACCAATTTAAGAATTTAATTGTATTTTTCTTTAGTGATGGAACATCTAATTTTCTTAAAACTTTTTTAATTGCAAAATTTTTGTTTGTTTTTTTTTCAAAATCATCCCATACAACTCCAGTAACTTCTGACTTTCCAAAGGGTACCGCCACATAGTCTCCAACCTTTAAATTTAAATCTGAATTATAGGTAAATGGATGATTAAAAATATTTGGTATAAGAATCGGTACTTTCATATCTTTATAATATGAAAATACTTTAAGAGTGTATTGCTCTTTTATCTACTGATAACGCTGCTTCTTTTACTGCTTCAGAAAATGTTGGGTGTGCATGACATGTTCTTGCAATATCTTCAGCGCTAGCACCAAACTCCATTGCAACTCCAATTTCTCCAATTAATTCACCTGCATGAGGTCCAATAATATGTGCTCCTAAAACTCTGTCTGTTTTTTCATCAGCTAGGATTTTAACAAAACCTTCTGCTTCATCAATTGCTTTGGCTCTTGAATTTGCCATAAATGAAAATTTACCAATTTTGTATTTTATATTTAGTTCTTTTAATTGCTCTTCTGTTTTTCCAATTGAAGCAACTTCTGGTGTTGTGTAAACAACTCCAGGAATAATATCATAATTAACATGTCCTGATTGTCCTGCGATATTTTCTGCAACTGCAATACCTTCATCTTCAGCTTTGTGCGCTAACATTGGTCCATCTATTACATCACCAATTGCATAAACATTACTTACATTTGTTTGAAAGCTTTTATTTGTTATAATTCTTTTCTTTTGATCCAATTCAACGCCAATTGCTTCTAAATTTAAATTGTTAGTGTTAGGTTTTCTGCCAACAGATATAAGAACAACATCACAATCAAAATTGATTTTTTTTCCATCTTTGTCAGACGTTGAAACACTAGCTCCATTGTTGTTTTTAGTAATTCCCTCTACTTTAGTTTGCATGTGGAAGTTAATTCCTTGTTTCTTTAAAATTTTCATAAATTCTGAAGATATTTCTCTATCCATTCCTGGTGTAATATGATCAAGAAATTCTACCACATGAACTTCAGCACCTAATCTAGACCAAACAGATCCCATCTCTAATCCTATATAACCTCCACCAACTACAACCATTTTTTTTGGAACCGATTGCAGAGTTAATGCACCTGTTGAAGATACAATTATTTTTTCATCAAACTCCATACCTGGCAATTCTACTGGTACAGATCCTGTGCTAATTACTGTTTTATCTGCTTCAATTATAGTTTCTTTTTTTTGATCATCTAATATTGAGATTTTATTTGCTGATTTAAAGCTTCCAGTACCTTTAAAATAAGTGACTTTATTTTTTTTAAATAAAAACTCTACACCCTTAGTCAAGATTGTTACTGCTTTATCCTTATTTTGCATCATTTTTTGAAGATTAAGTTTTACCTCACCCACCTCTATGCCAAGTTTAGAAAAATTTTGTGCCTTATGATAATTTTCAGAAATATTTAATAAATTTTTAGAAGGTATGCACCCAACATTTAAACAAGTTCCACCCAATGAACCTCTTGATTCTATACATGCTGTTTTAAGCCCTAATTGTGCTAATCTTATTGCACACACATAACCTCCTGGACCACCACCTATTACAACTGCTTGAAATTTATCTGACATTTAAATATTTAAAAACAACCTTCTTGGATCCTCTAAGTTTTCCTTAACCATTTTTAAGAATGATACCGACTCTTTTCCATCTATAATTCTGTGATCATAAGACAAGGCAAGATACATAATAGGTCTAATTTTAATTTCACCATCAACTACCATTGGCCTTTCAACTATATTATGCATACCTAGCACACCAGATTGAGGTAAATTTAATATTGGAGTAGATAACATTGAACCATAAACTCCACCATTACTAATTGTAAAGGTTCCACCTTGAAGGTCTTCTATGGTTATTTTTCCATCTCTTGCTTTTTCAGAAATAGTTTTAATATTTTTTTCGATATCAGCAAATGATAATTGATCAGCATCTCTTAATACCGGTACTACCAATCCTTTTTCAGTTCCTACTGCAAAACTCATATTGTAATAATTTTTGTAAATAATTTCATCTCCATCTATTTCAGCATTAACTGACGGATACATTTTTAGTGCAGCAACACATGCTTTTACAAAAAATGACATAAACCCTAATTTAATTCCATACCTACCTTGGAAATCTTCCTGGTTCTCTTTTCTCATTTCCATTATGCCAGTCATATCAACTTCATTAAAGGTTGTTAATAATGCTGCATTTTCTTGTGCTTGTTTTAATCTTTTTGCAATTGTCTGTCTAAGCCTAGACATTTTAATTCTCTCTTCTTGACCATATTTAATTTTTCTTTCTGATGGCTGTGGGTTTTCTCCCATCATACTAATTAGGTCACCTTTAAGAATTCTACCCTCTTTGCCAGAGCCACTAACTTTTTTTAAATCAATTTTATTTTCAACTACAATTTTTCTTACAGCTGGTGAAAGTATTTCATTATTTTTATTTGAGGATTCGGGTTTGTCTTCATTGTTCTCACTTTTTAATATTAATGGTTTTTCTTCTTTGACTTCATTGGTTAATATTAAAGGCTCTTCCTCTTCAGATTCTTTGAAAACTTTAGGTATTTCTTTTTTAATTTCTAAGTTAACAACATTATTTTCTACTTTTGTAGGTTCAATTTTGGTTATTACTTTTTTTTCTGATGGTTGAACTCCATTTTGGCTTATTGAACCAAGTAAAGCTCCAACTTCAACTGTTTCTCCATCTTTTGAATTTATTTCTGATAACACTCCATCTATAGGAGATGGAACTTCTAAATTAACCTTATCAGTTTCCAGTTCTACAATTGCTTCATCAGCCGCAACTGTATCACCTTCTTTTTTAAGCCACTTAGCTACTGTTGCTTCAGTAATACTTTCTCCTAAAACTGGTACTAGAATTTTTTCATTCATTTTATTCAAAAACCTTATCAATAATTTCCTGTTGTTGTGCAATGTGTCTTTTTGCATACCCTGTTGCTGGGGATGCATCAGGACTTCTTCCTATATAAGAAATTTTACTATTATTAGCGTTTATAGTTTCTAATGTCCATTGTATATAATCTCTTACAGAGAACCATCCACCCATATTTTTTGGTTCTTCCTGGCACCAGTAAAATTTAGCATTTTTGGCGTAAGGCTTAAGTTCCTTAACAAGAGTTTTTGCAGGAAATGGGTATAGTTGTTCAATTCTGAACAATATTACATCATCTATTTTTAATTTTTCTCTAGCATCTAATAAATCAAAATAAACTTTACCTGAACACAATATTACTTTTTTAATCTCTGAAGCTTTTCTTAATTTTATAAAACCATTAGTTTTTGGGTCTACAGCATGGTCCCATAATATTCTATGAAATGAATTTTCTTTACTAAAATCTTCTAAGTTGGAAACACAATACTTATTTCTTAATAAAGATTTAGGTGTCATCATGATTAATGGTTTTCTAAAATCTCTATGCATTTGTCTTCTTAATGCATGAAAATAATTTGCCGGAGTAGTACAATTCATTACTTGCATATTATCATTAGAGCATAATTGTAAAAATCTTTCTAAACGAGCCGATGAATGTTCTGGACCTTGACCTTCATATCCATGTGGTAAAAGCATTACTAATCCTGATGATCTTGTCCATTTTCTTTCTCCTGATGCAATAAATTGATCTATTACTACTTGTGCACCATTTGCAAAATCACCGAATTGTGCTTCCCACATTGTTAGAGTGTTTGGCTGAACTAAGCTATAACCATATTCAAAACCTAGAACTGCTAATTCTGATAAAAAACTATCTACTATTTCATATCGTTTTTGATCTTTTGAAATATTATTTAATGGTATGTATCGACTATTATCTAGCTGATTTCTTAAAACTGAATGTCTTTGACTAAACGTTCCTCTTCCTGAATCTTGTCCAACTAGTCTTACAGGATATCCCTCTTCTAATAAAGATCCAAATGCCAGTGCTTCTGCCGTTGACCAATCTATGCCTTTTCCATCTGATACTGATGCTCTTCTAGCATTTAAAATTTTAATTATAGTTTTATGTAAATTTAATTCCTCTGGTATTGAGTTAATTTTTTCAGAAATTTCTAAAAGTTTTCTCTGGTCAAAACCACTTATGCCTCTTTTATCTTTTCCTTTTTCTGGTTTATATCTTGACCAAGTTCCCTCATACCATTCAATTTTTGGTTTATAATCTTTCGCATTTTTGTATTGATCATCTAGTAAGTTTTTAAAGTCAGTTTTAAACTTTTTAAGTTCACTTTCTGAAAGTGTATTTTCATTTACTAATTTGCTTCCATACACTTCTACTGGTGTTGGGTGTGATCTAATTTTTTTATACATTAATGGCTGAGTAAATGAAGGTTCATCTCCTTCATTATGGCCAAATCTTCTGTAGCAGATTATATCAACCACAACATCTCTGTTAAATTTTAGTCTAAATTCTGTTGCAATTCTTGTCGCATAAACAACTGCTTCTGGGTCATCACCATTTACATGAAGTATTGGTGCATCTACCATTTTTGCAACATCTGATGGATATGGTGATGATCTTGCAAACCTTGGACTTGTTGTAAAACCTATTTGATTATTAACAATAAAATGAATTGTTCCACCCGTATTATGTCCTGGTAAACCAGACATTGCAAAACATTCCGCCACAACACCTTGGCCAGCAAATGCTGCATCACCATGTATTAAAATAGGTAAAACTTTATTTCTTTCTTTGTCTTCATGAAAAAATTGTTTTCCTCTAGTCTGTCCTAATACAACAGGATTGACTGCTTCTAAGTGTGAGGGATTATCTGTAAGACCCACATGTATAGAATTTCCATCAAATTCTCTATCTGATGATGCTCCTAAATGGTATTTTACATCTCCAGCACCCTCTTCTCCAAATGTTTGTATATCTCCTGCAAATTCATTGAATATTCTTTTGTATGATTTTTGTAAAACGTTTGCTAGCACATTGAGTCTGCCTCTGTGAGACATTCCAATTTTAACTTCTTTAGCTCCTGATTGACCAGCAATTTTGATAATTTGCTCTAAAGCAGGAATTAAACTTTCTCCCCCATCTAGTCCAAATCTTTTTGTACCAACATATTTTGTATGTAAAAATTTTTCAAATCCCTCAGCTTGAATGAGTTTATTTAAAATAGCTTCTTTACCATTCTTTGTAAATTGAAGAGAACTCTCATCCTGCTCAATTCTATCTCTAAGCCATTTTCTTTCAGTTGGGTTTGATATATGCATGTATTCGAAACCAATTGGCCCACAATAAGTTTTGTTTAAAAAACTTAATATTTCTTTTACGGTAGAGTGCTCTTTATTTATAACACCATCTAAATAAATTTTTTCATTATAATTTTCTTTTTTGAACCCATAATATTCAGGATGTAATTCATCTAAGTACTCCGTTTTCATCATTCCAAGTGGGTCAAGCTTTGCTAATAAATGTCCCCTTTGTCTATAGGCTCTAATTAATGCAACAGCTCTAATTGAGTTAAGATTGCTTTTGATTAAATCTTTTGAATTAACTTTTGCATCATTACTTCCATTAGAAAGTTTTTTGTCATCTTCTTCGATCCTTTTTTCAATTTCATCAATATCGATTTTTTGTTTTATACCCCATGATGGTCCATTAATTTCCTTGGCAATCACACTTAGATCTTCACCTATACCCTCAAAGTAATGCTGCCAACTTTCAGGAAGGTCTTTATCTTTATTGATAAATTTTAAATACATTTGTTCTATAAATGCACTATTTGATTTACTGAGAAATGAGGTTTTTTCGAATTCGAGATTTTTTGATGATGACATCTATTTTATTGATATAATATCAGATAAATAATTTTCAATTAGATAATTTATTAAATAATGTTTTGCCTAGTTCAGACGGTGATTTTGCAATTGTAATCCCACATTCTTCCATTTTTTTAATCTTATCCTCTGCTCCACCCTTACCACCTGAGATAATAGCTCCAGCATGCCCCATGGTTCTTCCGGGGGGTGCTGTTATTCCAGCTACAAATCCAACCATAGGTTTTTTTATTTTGTGGTTTTTAACAAATTCAGCTGCTTCTTCTTCTGCAGAACCACCAATTTCTCCTATCATAAGAATAGATTCTGTCTCATCATCATTTAAAAATAAGTCCAAACAATCAATAAAGTTTGTTCCATTTATTGGATCTCCACCGATACCTATACAAGTAGATTGTCCTAACCCGTTTTCAGTTGTTTGTGCAACTGCCTCATAGGTTAAAGTTCCAGATCTTGAAACAATTCCTACAGAACCTTTCTTATGAATGTTTCCAGGCATAATTCCAATTTTACATTCATCAGGAGTAATTATTCCTGGACAGTTAGGTCCTATCAATCTGCTTTTTGAGCTATTTAGCTTTTGTTTAACACGAAGCATATCTTGAATTGGTATACCTTCAGTAATACAAACTATAAGTTCAATAGATGCATCAATAGCTTCTATTATAGCTGCTGCTGCAAATTTTGCTGGCACATAAATCATAGTTGCATCAGCACCAACTTCTTTTTTAGCTTCAGCTACAGTATTAAATACTGGACGTTCAAGATGTTTTTGTCCTCCTTTTTTTGGAGTAACTCCACCTACAAGATTTGTTCCATATTTTAATGCTTGTTCAGAATGAAAAGTACCATGTGCACCTGTGAAACCTTGACATATAACTTTTGTATTTTTATTAATTAAAACTGACATTCTATTTTATAGCCTCTACTATTTTTTGTGCAGCATCATCTAAATTTTCTGCTGAAATTAATTTTAGTCCTGAGTTATCTAGAATTTCTTTTCCTTCTTTAAAATTTGTTCCTGCAAGTCTAACTACTAATGGAACGCTTATATTTATCTCTTTAGCAGCATCAACAACACCTTGGGCAAGGACATCACATCTCATTATTCCACCAAAAATATTTATTAATATGCCTTTAACGTTTTTATCTGAAAGAATTATTTTTAACGCAGCAGAAACTTTTTCTTTTGAAGCTCCACCACCAACATCTAGAAAATTTGCTGGCTCTTCACCATATAATTTAATTATATCCATTGTTGCCATTGCTAAACCTGCTCCATTAACCATACAACCAATGCTTCCATCTAATTTTATATAAGCAAGATCATGTTTGCTCGCTTCTATTTCCGCTGGATCTTCTTCATTTAAATCTCTTAACTCTATAATTTCAGGATGTCTAAATAGCGCGTTAGAATCAAAATTAACCTTTGCATCTAAACAGATTATATTTTTTTCTTTAGTTAATATTAGTGGGTTAACCTCAACCATATTAGCGTCAGTGCCTAAAAACATACTATATACTGATTTAATTAGTGCTATTGCTTGCTTTTTAGCATCATCGGTTAAGTTATAAATTTTAATTATCTTCTCACAATCAGTATCAGAGATTTCATTAACAATATCTACTTTTGTTGTTATAATTTTTTCAGGCGTTTTATCTGCAACCTCTTCAATATCTATTCCACCTTGATCACTGGAAATAAATACAATTTTTGAACTTGCTCTATCAATTAAGCACGATAGATAAAATTCTTTATCTATATTGGAAGATACTTCGACATATAATCTTTTTACCTCTCTACCTTCAGGGCCAGTTTGATGTGTTACAAGTGTTTTTCCCAATAATTCTTTTGCAGCAACGCTTAACTCTTCAATGGTATCTAAAATTTTTACACCTCCCGCCTTACCTCTTCCACCAGCATGGATTTGGGCTTTTAATACAAATTTTTCCGTTTTTAATGATTTTGATTTTTCAATCAGCTCATCAACTGTGAATGCAAAAACACCCTCAGGCACAACTGCCCCATATTCTTTTAGGATTTTTTTTGCTTGGTGTTCATGAATATTCATGATTTATTTAGATAGATCTGGATCTATTTTGGATGCAGCTTCCCATAATGCTTTCACAGCATCTATCGAGTGCATAAATTCTTTTTTTTCTTTTTCATCTAAGTCTATTTGCTCTATTTTTTCAACACCCTCTTTACCAATTATTACTGGTACACCAGCATAAACATTGCTAACTCCATATTCTCCATTTAAATGAACTGCACATGGAAGTAATTTTTTTTCATCTTTTAAGTATGCTTCTGCCATTTGCACTCCCGAAGCTGCTGGAGCATAAAATGCAGAACCTTTTTCTAAATATTTAACAATCTCAGCTCCACCATCTCTAGTTCTTTGGTTAATTTCTTCTAATCTTTCTGGAGATATTTTTCCTTCTTTAACTAAGTCTAGTAATGGTTTACCTGAAACTTTTGTGAATCTTGGTAGGGGAACCATTGTGTCTCCATGACCTCCCATAACCATTGCTTCAATTTCTTTTACAGGAACATTTAACTCTAGAGATAAAAATAATTTAAATCTTGAGCTGTCCAAAATTCCTGCCATTCCAACTACTTTATTCACTGGTAACCCTGAAAATTTTTGAAAGGCCATCACCATAACGTCTAATGGATTGGTGATACATATAACAAATGCATTAGGTGCATTTTTTTTAATACCTTCTGCTACTTGTTTAATAATTTTTAAATTAATACCTAATAAATCATCTCTACTCATTCCAGGTTTTCTTGGAACACCTGCAGTGATTATTATTACATCAGAATCTTTTATATCTTCATAATTGTCTGTTCCTGAAAATTTTACATTAAAGCCATCAACAGAAGAAGATTGAGCAATATCTAGAGCTTTACCTTTGGCTATTCCGCTTGCAACATCAAACAATACAACTTCATTGGCAACTTCTTTAGTTCCAATTAAGTGAGCTAAAGTGCCCCCAATTTGACCTGCACCTATTAAAGATATTTTTTTCATTTTTTCCTTATTTCATTGTTGGCATGATAAATTCTGGATTAGATCTTATTCCAGAGGGCCATCTTGATGTTACTGTTTTAAGTTTTGTATAAAATTTAATTCCTTCAGCACCATGCATTGCACTGTCTCCAAATAATGATCTTTTCCATCCACCAAAACTATGAAAAGCCATTGGTACAGGTATTGGAACATTGATTCCAACCATACCGACTTGAATTTTACTAGCAAATGTTCTGGCTGAATCACCATCTCTCGTATAGATGCTTACTCCATTTCCATACTCATGGTCATTAATTAATTTTGTTGCCTCTTCGAAAGTTTTAACTCTTATTACTGATAAAACTGGTCCAAATATTTCCTCTTTATAAATTCTCATATCTTTTTGAACATGATCAAATAAACAGCCCCCAATAAAGAAACCATTTTCATAACCTTGAAGCTTTATATTTCTTCCATCAACAACTAATTTAGCACCTTCTTCAACGCCTAGATCAACATAACCTTTTACTTTTTCTAAATGTTCTTTGGTAACCAATGGACCCATCTCAGATGTTTTATCCATGCCAGGTCCAACTTTTAAAGCTTCAGCTTTTTTTGATAAACGTGCAACTAGTTCGTCACCTATATCTCCTACAGCTACTGCTACTGATTGGGCCATACATCTTTCTCCAGCTGACCCATACGCAGCACCCATTAAACCATTTACTGCACCATCAAGATCACAGTCAGGCATTACAACTAAATGATTTTTTGCACCACCTAAAGCTTGAACTCTTTTTTCATTTTTTGCAGAATTTTCATAAATATATTTAGCAATTGGTGTTGAACCTACAAAGCTTACAGCTTTGACATCTTTGTTTGTTAAGATTGCATCAACGGACTCTTTATCTCCATTAACAACATTAAAAACACCATCTGGTAATCCAGCTTCTGTTAGTAGTTCTGCAAGTCTTAGTGGACAAGAGGGATCTTTTTCTGATGGTTTTAAAATAAATGTATTTCCACAAGCTATAGCAATAGGAAACATCCACATCGGTACCATTGCTGGAAAGTTAAAAGGTGTAATACCAGCAACTACTCCAAGTGGCTGACGCATTGACCAGCTATCCACATTAGTTCCTACATTTTCTGAAAATTCTCCTTTAAGTAAATGTGGAATTCCACATGCAAACTCAACTACTTCTAATCCTCTTGTTAAAGAACCTTTGGCATCTTCATAAACTTTACCATGTTCTGAAACTATTAATTTTGTAAGTTCATCAGTATTTTTTTCTATTAACTCTTTAAATTTGAACATCACTCTTGCTCTTTGAAGAGGAGGTTTCTGTGACCAAGTTTCAAAAGCTTTTTTGGCTACTTCTACAGCTTGATCAAGGTCAGTTTTACTAGCTAACCTTACTTCGGATTCTTGTTCACCTGTTGCAGGATTGAAAATTTTACTTTTTCTGTCAGATGAGCCTGAAATTAGCTTTCCACCAACAAAATGTTCTAATAAATTCATGAATGGTGTTATTTAAAGGGGTAATTAGCTGGTTGCAAGCATTTTTTTCAATTCAGCTATGGCTTTTGCTGGATTTAATCCCTTAGGACAAGCATTGGTGCAATTCATAATAGTATGACATCTATACAACTTAAGTTCATCAGCTACTTTTTTTAATCTCTCTTTTCTTTCATCATCTCTACTATCTACTATCCACCTATAAGCTTGAAGCAAAACTGCAGGACCTAAAAATTTATCCTCATTCCACCAATAGCTTGGGCAAGAAGTGGAACAACATGCACACATGATACATTCATATGCACCATCTAATTTTTTTCTATTTTTTTGAGATTGAATAATTTCTGTAGTTTCAACTTTTGTATTTGTTTTCAACCAAGGCTCAATTGATTCGTATTGTTTATACAATCCACTTAAGTCCCCAATTAAATCTTTTTTAACTTTTAGATGAGGAAGTGGATAAATATTTATATCTCCTTCAATTTCTGAATGAGGTTTTGTACATGCTAAACCATTTTTACCATCCATATTCATTGCACAAGATCCACAAACACCATGTGCACAAGATCTCCTATAAGCCAATGATGGGTCAATTTCGTTTTTAATCTTATTTAAAATATCTAATACTTTTGAAGGACAGTTATCCATATCAACTTCATAAGTATCCTCTCTTGGATTTTCTCCATTTGAGGGATCCCACCTATAAACATTTACTTTTCTGATATTTTTTGATCCAGTTTTATCTTGATAATAAATACCTTTTTGAACTTCTGAATTTTTAGGTAAATTTATTTGAACCACTAGTAAACTCTTTCTTGTGGTGGAAAATATTGAACTTCATTTGTTAAAGTTGTTTTGGTAACTGGTCTATAACCAATTTTTGAATCTTTTCCATTGCACCAAGCAATAGTATGTTGCATAAATTTTTCATCGTCTCTTTTTGGAAAATCTTCTCTTGCATGTGCGCCTCTGCTCTCTTGTCTATTATAAGCAGAATCCACTGTTGTAATTGCTTGTCTTATCAAGTTATCAAACTCCAATGTTTCCACTAAATCAGTGTTAAAAACAAGTGACCTATCTTTTACAGAAATTGATTCCATTCCATCGTATGCTTTTCTAATATCATCAACGCCCTCTTTAAGTGTTTTTTCTGTTCTAAAAACAGCACACTTTGATTGCATGGTTTTTTGCATTGAAAGTCTAAGCTCTGCAGTACTATTTTCACCATTAGAGTTTCTTAATTTATCAAATCTTTCTAAACATTTTTCTGTTTCAGTCTCTCCTATATCTTCATGTGGGGTTCCTGGTTTTACAAGTTCTGCAGCTCTTCTAGCTGCGGCTCTTCCAAATACAACTAGGTCAATTAAAGAATTAGACCCCAATCTATTCGCTCCATGAACAGAAACGCAGGCAGCCTCACCAATTGCCATTAATCCTGGAACTGTTTCAGAATCATTGCCTGTTAATACTTCAGCTTTATAGTTTGTTGGGATACCTCCCATATTGTAATGAACAGTGGGAACTACTGGTATTGGCTCTTTAGTTACATCAACATTTGCAAATAATCTTGCTGCTTCAGTTATTCCTGGAAGTCTACTTTCAATAATACTTTTGTCTAAATGACTTAAGTGTAAGTGAACATGATCCTGTTCTTTACCCACACCTCTTCCTTCATTAATCTCAATTGACATTGATCTACTTACTACATCTCTAGATGCTAAGTCTTTAGCTTTTGGTGCATAACGTTCCATAAATCTTTCACCTTTTGAATTAACTAAATAGCCACCTTCTCCTCTAACACCTTCAGAAATTAAAGTTCCATGTCCATAAATTCCTGTTGGATGAAATTGTACAAATTCCATATCTTGTAATGGTAAACCTGCTCTTAAAACCATTGCATTTCCATCTCCAGTACAAGTGTGTGCTGAAGTTGCAGAATAATAAGCTTTTCCATAACCACCTGTTGCAATTATTGTGCTGTGAGCTCTAAATCTATGAATTGTTCCATCATTTAAATTCCAAGCAATAAGACCCTTGCATTCACCATCTTTCATTAATAAATCTAAAGCGAAGTATTCAATAAAAAATTCAGTGTTGTGTTTTAAGGCTTGCCCATAAAGAGTGTGAAGTATTGCATGTCCAGTTCTATCTGCAGCTGCGCATGTTCTTTGAACAATTCCATTGCCATAATTTTTTGTCATTCCACCAAAAGGTCTTTGGTAAATTTTACCATCATCAGTTCTACTAAATGGAACTCCATATTTTTCTAATTCTATAACAGCTGCTGGAGCTTCTTTACAAAGATACTCGATACTATCTTGGTCACCTAACCAGTCAGCACCTTTGACAGTATCATACATATGCCAACGCCAATCATCTTCACCCATATTCCCTAAGGATGCAGAAATTCCTCCTTGAGCAGCAGAGGTATGACTTCTTGTTGGAAATACTTTTGAAATACAGGCTGTCTTTAAACCAGCTTCACTTAAACCAACAGCAGCTCTTAAGCCTGATCCGCCTGCGCCAAGTACGATAACATCGTATTCATGATCTATAATTTTATATGAACTCATGTATTTAAATTAAATATTATTATAATTGTAATTA
>CAJQTI010000027.1 GCA_905618915.1 uncultured Candidatus Pelagibacter sp.
ATTTTTTTATATAATTTGAAATTTTATCAACATCAGAATTTGAAATATTGTCATCTGATGGAACACAAAGAGAGCTACTGTATAATTTGGGTGCGCTTGATATACTGTATGTTTGAAATTTTTTTAAGTGAAGTTGCAAATTAAGAGGACGCCAGATTCTTCTAGTTTCAATTTTTTTTTTAGTTAAAGCTGAACTTAAATCAAATGTTTTTTTAAAATTAAGTTTTTTAAAAAATATTATATTCATCCAATGATTAATTTTTGATTTAGCATCATAAGATAAAACCTCAATATTTTTTGAATCTTTAAAATTATACAAATATCTCTTATAAATTCGACTTCTATGAGTAATTTTTTTTTTCAACCTTCTTAGTTGAGATATTCCTAATGCTGCTGACATACCATTTATTTTGTAATTGTACCCACATTCATTGTGAATATAATTAAATGAGTCGTCTTTTGCTTGATTTGATAAGTATTGTGCCTTCTCATAAAATTTTTTATTATTTGTAATAATTGCGCCTCCAGAACCTGTAGTAATAATTTTGTTTCCATTAAATGAAAGGCATCCTATGTCTCCAACACTGCCGCAATGTTTATTTTTACCTTTTTTAATGTTAATGTATGATCCTAGTGCTTCTGCAGCATCCTCTAAAATAAATATACTTCTTTTTTTACATATGTTTTTTAACTCATAAAAATCACAGGCTCTTCCCCACATATGAGCAACTATCACTACTTTTATTATTTTTTTTGTTTTTTTATTTATTGTTTTATTATTCTTAAATTCTGTTTCCTGCTTAATAAAATTAATTACATCTATAATCTTAAGGTTATGATATTGGTCCACGTCAAAAATTATTGGTTTAGCTCCCAAATAAAGTACTGGATTTACTGTAGCAATAAACGTTAATGAGGGGACAATTACTTCAGAATTACTATCTACTCCTAATATTTTTAATCCCAAATGGATCGCTGAAGTTCCTGAATTTAAAGCGATAGAATATTTAGTATTGCAAAAGCTCGAAAGCTTATTTTCAAATTTTTTTACTATTTTTGACGAAGTTGATATCCATTCACTTTTTAAAACACTATTAACAGAGCTAATATCACTTTTGTCTATATGGGGGACTGATAGCTTCATAAGTATTTTTATAATATCTATCAATATATTGATAGTCTTAGTTTTGAGATGATTTTACTTTTAATAATTTTATTAATCTAAAAATAAAAAAAACCCCAGCTGTTAAGACTGGGGTTATAAAATAAAATATCAATTATTATTAAATTATCTAAAAATTTTTTTCAGTGCATAAATCAAGCCAATTGAGCTATTAGTACTGGTCAGCTACACGCATTACTGCGCTTCCACATCCAGCCTATCAACGTGGTGGTCTACCACGGCTCTATAGGAAGAACTAGTTTTGAGGTGAGTTTCCCGCTTAGATGCTTTCAGCAGTTATCTCTTCCATACTTAGCTACCCTGCACTGCGGCTGGCGCCACAACAGGTCCACCAGTGGTATGTTCAACCCGGTCCTCTCGTACTAGGGTCAACTCCTCTCAATTCTTCTACACGCATAGCAGATAGGGACCGAACTGTCTCACGACGTTCTGAACCCAGCTCACGTACCACTTTAATTGGCGAACAGCCAAACCCTTGGGACCTGCTCCAGCCCCAGGATGTGATGAGCCGACATCGAGGTGCCAAACACTGCCGTCGATATGAGCTCTTGGGCAGTATCAGCCTGTTATCCCCGGCGTACCTTTTATCCGTTGAGCGATGCCCCTTCCACTCAGAAGCACCGGATCACTATGACCGACTTTCGTCTCTGCTCGACTTGTCAGTCTCACAGTCAGGCAGGCTTATGCCATTGCACTCTACGAACGATTTCTGACCGTTCTGAGCCTACCTTCGCACGCCTCCGTTACTATTTGGGAGGCGACCGCCCCAGTCAAACTACCCACCATACAATGTCTCGCTGCCGGATGACGGCTAGCGGTTAGATGTCAAGAAAAACAAAAGAGGTATTTCACTGGTGACTCCACAAAAGCTAACGCCTTTGCTTCAAAGTCTCCCTCCTATGCTAAATATGTTTTTCCTAACACCAATGTAAAGTTGCAGTAAAGGTGCACGGGGTCTTTCCGTCTAACTACGCGAACTCCGCATCTTCACGGAGAATTCAATTTCACTGAGTTGATGTTGGAGACAGCGGAGAAATCGTTACGCCATTCATGCAGGTCGGAACTTACCCGACAAGGAATTTCGCTACCTTAGGACCGTTATAGTTACGGCCGCCGTTTACTGGGGCTTCAGAAGTTAGCTTGCACCAACCGCATTAACCTTCCAGCACCGGGCAGGCGTCAGACCCTATACATCCACTTACGTGTTAGCAGAGCCCTGTGTTTTTGATAAACAGTCGCTTCTCCCTGGCTTGTGCCACCCTTCCATAGTTGCCTACAAAAGGGTCTTCCTTATCCCGAAGTTACGGAAGCATTTTGCCGAGTTCCTTCAACATCATTCTCTCAAGCGCCTAAATATACTCTATTAATCTACCTGTGTCGGTTTCGGGTACGGTCTTCATGATGGAGCTATTTCTTGGGACCCCTTCGCGGCAAGTTCAATCCATTAAGAACTCACAACTTACGGAATCCGTCACTACCATCAGGTCAAGGAATATTAACCTTGTTTCCATCGACTACGGCTTTCGCCCTCGCCTTAGGTGCCGACTAACTCTACGCGGATTAACCTTGCATAGAAACCCTTAGATTTTCGGCGACGAAGTTTTTCACTTCGTTTATCGTTACTTATGTCAGCATTCGCACTTCTGATACCTCCAGGATCCCTCACGGGTATCCCTTCGCAGGCTTACAGAACGTTCCGCTACCCCTTACAAAGTTCGAAAACTTTGCAAAGCCACAGATTCGGTACATGATTTTAGCCCCGTTACATCTTCGGCGCAGAAACTCTATTAGACCGGTGAGCTGTTACGCTATCTTTAAAGGATGGCTGCTTCTAAGCCAACCTCCCGGCTGTTAAGGAATTTCCACATCCTTTCACACTTAATCATGATTTTGGGACCTTATCTGGTGGTCTGGGCTCTTTCCCTCTCGACCATGGACCTTAGCACCCACAGTCTGTCTGCCGAAGAACAATGTCTAGCATTCGGAGTTTTATTAGGTTTGGTAAGAATCTCTTCCCCCTAGCCCATTTAGTGCTCTACCTCTAAACATCTATTTATTCGACGCACTACCTAAATAGTTTTCGCGGAAAACCAGCTATCTACGAATTTGGTTGGCCTTTCACCCCTTACCACAAGTCATCCAAAGACTTTTCAACGTCAACTGGTTCGGTCCTCCGGTTGGTGTTACCCAACTTTCAACCTGCTCATGGTAAGCTCATTCGTTTTCGGGTCTAATTCATTAAACTAATCGCCCTATTAAGACTTGCTTTCGCTGCGCCTACACCTAGATGGCTTAAGCTTGCTTAATAAATTAAGTCACTGACCCATTATACAAAAGGTACGCCCTCACCCTAAAAAGGGCTCGGACTGATTGTAGGCATGCAGTTTCAGGTTCTATTTCACTCCCCTAATAGGGGTTCTTTTCACCTTTCCCTCACGGTACTAGTTCACTATCGGTCACTGAAGAGTATTTAGGCTTAGAGGGTGGTCCCCCTATATTCGAGCAGGATTTCTCGTGTCCCGCTTTACTCAAGAATTTTGTTAGACATTACTCATACGGGACTATCACCCTCTATGGTTAGCATTTCCAAACTATTCAAATTTTTCTAACAAAACTACTGGCCTACTCCGCGTTCGCTCGCCACTACTAACGGAATCTCAATTGATTTCTTTTCCTCTGGTTACTTAGATGTTTCAGTTCTCCAGGTTGTCTCTTTAAACCTATGTATTCAGTTTAAAGTACCACATAAAGTGGTGGGTTTCCCCATTCGGAAATTTTCGGATCAAAGCTTACATACAGCTCCCCGAAACTTATCGCAGTATATCACGTCCTTCATCGGCTTTCAGTGCCAAGGCATCCACTACACGCCCTTAAACGCTTGATTTATGCACAGAAAAAAATTCTTTTAAAAAGAAAATTTATCTATGTTGTGATCAAATTTTTATTTTGAACATTAAATAATAACTTTTAATGTTCGGATATAGATATTGATATAAATTATTTTTATTTACAGTTTTAATAACTAAATGTTTCCTGGTGGAGGATACAGGGATCGAACCTGCTACCTCCTGAATGCAAATCAGGCGCTCTCCCAGATGAGCTAATCCCCCATTTAGGTTTTTGGTGGGCCGAGAAAGACTCGAACTTTCGACCCCACCCTTATCAAGGGTGTGCTCTAACCAACTGAGCTACCGGCCCTACAAGAAGGAAACATTACTTTAAGAAGAGAAATGAGGACGGTCAACATTACCGATGTATATTATTTAGAGTGAAATTTTACTTTCACTCATCCTTAGAAAGGAGGTAATCCAGCCGCAGGTTCCCCTACGGCTACCTTGTTACGACTTCACCCCAGTCGCTGACTATACCGTGGTCAAGGGTTTAAAACCTTGCCTTAAGGTAGAACCAACTCCCATGGTGTGACGGGCGGTGTGTACAAGACCCGGGAACGCATTCACCGTGGCACGCTGATCCACGATTACTAGTAATTCCAGCTTCATGCACTCGAGTTGCAGAGTGCAATCCGAACTGAGGCATCTTTTCGGGATTTGCTTAACGTTGCCGTTTTGCTTCCTGTTGTAGATGCCATTGTAGCACGTGTGTAGCCCAACACGTAAGGGCCATGAGGACTTGACGTCATCCCCACCTTCCTCCAGCTTATCACTGGCAGTTCTTTCAGAGTGCCCAACTTAATGATGGCAACTAAAAGTGAGGGTTGCGCTCGTTGCGGGACTTAACCCAACATCTCACGACACGAGCTGACGACAGCCATGCAGCACCTGTGTTTCGTCCGGCCGAACCGAAAACTCTAATCTCTTAGAGTCGCGACGAACATGTCAAGTGTTGGTAAGGTTCTGCGCGTATCTTCGAATTAAACCACATGCTCCACTACTTGTGCGGGTCCCCGTCAATTCATTTGAGTTTTAACCTTGCGGTCGTACTCCCCAGGCGGTGTGTTTATCGGTTTCCCTGCGACACTGAAAATAAATTTCCAACGTCTAACACACATCGTTTACGGCATGGACTACGAGGGTATCTAATCCTCTTCGCTACCCATGCTTTCGTTCCTCAGTGTCAGTAATGATCCAGAAAGCTGCCTTCGCAATTGGTATTCTTTCTAATATCTACGAATTTCACCTCTACACTAGAAATTCTGCTTTCCTCTATCATACTCTAGCTGAAAAGTTTTGATGGCAGTTCCAGAGTTAAGCTCTGGGATTTCACCACCAACTTTTTCAACCACCTACGAACTCTTTAAGCCCAGTAATTCCGAACTACGCTAGGTCCCTTCGTATTACCGCGGCTGCTGGCACGAAGTTAGCCGGACCTTCTTATTCGGGTACAGTCATTTTCTTCCCCGACGAAAGAGCTTTACAACCCAAAGGCCTTCTTCACTCACGCGGCATCGCTGCATCAGAGTTTCCTCCATTGTGCAAGATTCCCCACTGCTGCCTCCCGTAGGAGTTTGGGCCGTGTCTCAGTCCCAATGTGGCTGATCATCCTCTCAAATCAGCTATTGATCATAGTCTTGGTAGGCCATTACCCTACCAACAAACTAATCAAGTGCGGGCTCATCCAATGGTGCATAAAGCTTTCTCCGTAAAGACTTATCCGGTATTAGCACAAGTTTCCTCGTGTTATTCCAGGCCAAAGGGTAGATACCCACATGTTACTCACCCGTCTGCCACTAAGTATTGCTACTTCGTTCGACTTGCATGTGTTAGGCGTGCCGCCAGCGTACGTTCTGAGCCATGATCAAACTCTCAAGTTAAAAAACGGCGCACACTAGCTTCATATATAAATTGTAAGAATACAATCCATACGATTTTGAAGTGTGTACGACAAATTTTGGTAACCTTAACCGTCCACACTTCTCTTCTTAAATTTTTACTTTTTAAATAGCTAATTGGGTCTAAAACGCCCAATAATCCTCACTAATCTATTGTTTA
>CAJQTI010000028.1 GCA_905618915.1 uncultured Candidatus Pelagibacter sp.
TCATTGATATTTTAAAATCAGGGTCGATTGTTTCTTTGATTTCTGACGCTGGAACTCCATCGATCTCAGATCCAGGAGCTATATTGGTTAACGAATGTGCTAGCAATGGTATAGATATCTTTCCAATTCCAGGTGCATCAGCAGTTTCATCTGCAGTTTCTATAAGTGGATTTAATGAAAAATATTTTTTTTATGGTTTTTTTCCAGAAAAAAATAGCAAATTAAAAGAAGATTTCGAAAGGCTTGCAAATTTAGAGGGCTGTATTGTTTTTTTTATTTCTCCACGAAAATTTAATAGATCAATAAAAGATTTAAAACATTACTTTTCAAATAGAAAAATTTTGGTTTGTAGAGAAATGACTAAATTTTATGAGGAATATATAAGAACAGATGTAGATACACTTGAGCCATTTAAATCCGACCCTAAAGGAGAGTTAACTATGGTTATTTCCGAAAAAGTGAAAGAAAAAAATTCATCGATAATACTAAAGGAATCTGATAAAAAAAATATTCAAAAATTAATTAAAAAACTAAGTATAAAAGATATTACAGATTTAATTAGTCAAAACACAAATGTATCAAAAAAAGAGATTTATAATTATTGTCTAAAAATAAAAAATGAAAAATAAAATATTTTTAATAAGTTTGATTTTTTTAATCTTAACAGGATGTGTTGGGATTAGTTCTAAGGGAGTTTTTGGAACAGGAGTTAGTGTTGCGTTTGATCCAAGGTCTTTAGGCACTCAAATAGATGATTCTGTAATGCAAAAAAATCTAGCTGCAAGATTAGCCTTAAGAGATAAGATTTATATATTAACTGTAAGCACAAAAGTTTTAGATGGAAAAATTTTTGTAACAGGAAAAGTAGATGATCCTGAAGAAAAACTTCAAATTACCAAACTTGCATGGGAGACAAAAGGTGCCAGATCAGTCAAAAATGATATTAAAATAAAAGAAGATTTTAACTTCCAACAGTCTGCTAAAGATTTGCTAATTACATCTCAACTTCGTACAGCCTTAATATTTAATAAAAAAATTAAAGCAACCAATTATCAAATCGATACTTATAAGAAAAAGATATTTATTTATGGAATTTCTTTAACCACAGAAGAAAGAAAAGAAGTAATAAATGAAGCAAAAGAAATACTTGATGTGGAAGATGTTATCGCAAGTATTGTCTTGGTTGAAGATTTAAGAATTCAAAAAAATTAATTTTTTTTATAATCAATTACATCGGCAGAGTAGGCAGCAACTGATGCTAAATCTATGATTTCTGAAGTAGATGATCTTAAAGGTGCTATTTCAATGGGCTGACCCAATCCAATTAAAAGAGGACCAATAACTTTTGTATCACCTAAGCTTTTCATCATTTTATAAGAAATAGCGGCACTGTGTTGGCCAGGCATTATTAATATATTTGCATTTCCTACGATACTTGAAAAAGGATATAATTCTTTGTATTCTTTATTTAAGGCTACATCTGGCTGCATATCCCCATCAAAATCAAAATCTACATTTTTATCTTTTAAAATTTCAACAGCTTTTTTTATGTGTTTAGTTCTGCTTGTAAGGGGTTGACCAAAAGTAGAATGAGAAACAAAAGCAACTTTTGGAACAAAACCAAATAGCTTAACTACTCTCGCTGCAGATATTGCAATTTCTGCAAGCTCTTCAGAACTTGGATATTCGTTTACACTTGTGTCTCCAACAAAAATAGTTTTTCCCTTTGAAACAACCATATTTAAACCAAACATTATTTCGCCTAGTCTTGGGTTTATGACTTGTGTGATTTTATCTAAAGATGCTCCAAATCTTCTAGTATTTCCAGTAACTGCACCGTCAGCATCACCACATGCAACCATACAAGATGCCCATATGACCCTATCATTTCTTACGAGTCTATCGCAGTCTCTCTCTAAGAGACCTTGTTCTCTTTGCATTTTTTTAAATAAATAATTTACATATTTTTCTCGCTTTTCAGAATCTGTAGAATTTATTATTTCAATTCCGAAATGATCGTCGTAACCAATTTCTTTTATTCTTTCTTTAATCTTTTCTTTTTTACCAACTAAAATTGGAATCCCTAATTTTGAATTTTTAAATGCGATTGCTGCTTTAAGAGTATTTTTATCCTCACCATCTGCAAAAACAATTCTTTTCTGATTTTTTTTAATATAAGAATTAATACCCTGCATAATTGTAAGAGATGGATTAAGTCTTTGTTTTAGTTGTTCTTTATATATTTCAAAATCATCAATATCTTTTCTTGCAACACCACTATCCATTGCAGCTTTTGCAACAGCTGCAGGTATTACACTTATTAATCTTGGATCAAATGTTGAAGGTATAATATATTCTTTTCCATAATGAGGTCTATCACCACCCATTGCTGCCACGACTTCATCAGGAACATTTTCTCTTGTAAGTTTTGCTATAGCATCTGCGGCAGCTACTTTCATTTCTTCATTAATAGTTTTTGCTCTAACATCAAGAGCCCCTCTAAATACATAAGGAAACCCAATTAAATTATTTACTTGGTTGGGATAATCTGATCTTCCAGTAGCAATAATAGCATCATCCCTAACTTCCTGTATTTCCTCGGGTGTAATTTCGGGGTCAGGGTTAGCACAAGCAAAAATTATAGGATCTTTTGCCATTTTTTTTACCATATTTTTGGAAAGAACACCTTTTGCAGAAAGCCCTAAAAAAACATCAGCACCATTAATGGCTTCATCTAATGTTCTGTGTTTTGTTTCAATAGCATGAGATGATTTCCATTGGTTTAATCCTTTTCTACCTCGATAGATTACTCCAGATCTATCCACCATAATTATATTTTTTTGAGGCACACCACTATTTTTAAATAAATTAGTACAAGCCATTGCTGATGCACCAGCACCATTCACAACAACTTTAATTTCTTTTATCGATTTATTGGATATATCCAGAGCATTAATTAATGCAGCAGTTGTAATAATTGCAGTACCATGTTGATCATCGTGGAAAACAGGAATATCTAAAATCTCTTTTAATTTTTCTTCAATTATAAAACAATCAGGGGCCGCAATATCTTCTAAATTAATACCTCCAAAACTGCAGGCAAAGTTTTTGATACTATTAATAATTTCATCAGGGTCTTGAGAATCAATTTCTAGGTCAATAGAATCTATGTCGGCAAATCTTTTAAATAAAACTGCTTTTCCTTCCATTACAGGTTTAGATGCTAGCGCCCCTAAATTACCCATTCCTAAAATAGCTGAACCATTACTTATCACTGCAACTAAATTTCCTTTAGATGTATAATCGTAGGCAGCTTCTGGGTTATCAGCAATTGCTTGCACTGGTACAGCAACTCCTGGAGAATAGGCCAGTGCCAAATCTCTTTTTGTAGTCATTGGTTTAGAAGAATTGATCTCAATTTTTCCAGGTTTATTCTTACTGTGGAAATCTAAAGCTTCCTTATCGGTGTAATGGTCTATTTTAGTTTTTTTCATTTATGTTAATTAGATATACAAATGGAGCGAATTTAAGACTAATATGATTTATGAACTTAATTAAGTCAACAGGCACATTTAGTTTTTTTACCATAATAAGCAGATTATTGGGCTATGTAAGAGACATATTGATAGCTGTGTTTCTTGGTGCAGGCCCATTAGCAGACGCCTTCTTTGTGGCATTTAGGATACCAAATACATTTAGAAGATTATTTTCAGAAGGAACATTTAATGCAGCGTTTGTGCCCAGTTATTCGTCAGTGCTAGATAATAAAAAAAAGTCACAAAAATTTGCAAATAATATTTTTACTTTATTGATAGTGGGATTGTTTTTTTTAGTCCTTGTTATTGAGATAATGATGCCAATATTTGTCTTTTTGATTGCACCAGGTTT
>CAJQTI010000029.1 GCA_905618915.1 uncultured Candidatus Pelagibacter sp.
TGCTACTTTTTTTAGAGGAATTTTTAGTTCTTTTAAAAAAATTGAGAGGCTTAAATTTTCATTTATTGTTGTAAATTTACCATTTAACTTAATTTTTATTTTTTTTATTTTTTTCATAATGTATAAGAATTCGATGAGTAATAATATTATAATTATTAATGGCCCTAATCTTAATCTATTAGGTGAGAGAGAACAATCACAATATGGATCAATAACTTTTGATAAATTAAAAGAAAATTGTTTAAGTAAAGCTAAAGATTTAAATATTAATTTAGAGTTTTCTCAGTCAAATATAGAAGGTGAAATAGTTACAACCATACAAGAAGCTAAAAATAAATTTGATGGTATAATTATTAATGCTGCTGGCTTTACCCACACATCAGTTGCTATCAGGGATGCTTTGGATATTTATAAAAAACCAATTATTGAACTTCACATATCAAATATATATAAAAGAGAAGAATTTAGACATAAATCTTTAATCAGCGATATTGCTACAGGTGGAATTTTTGGTTTAGGTGATAATGGTTATATTTTAGCCATAATTGCAATGCAAAACATGCTACAGAAATGAAAATAGATAAAAATATTATTAAAGAATTAACTGATTACTTAAATGAGTTCAATTTAACTGAAATTGAGTACACAGAAAAAGATACTAAAATCAAAGTATCAAAATCAAACCCAACCAGTTCAAATCAAGCTGTAAGCGTTGCTGCCTCAACACCAGTCCTTGATACGGCTAAGTCTACTGTTATATCTGGGACTGAGGTTAAGTCTCCTATTATCGGTACAGCTTATCTTGCAGCAGAACCAGGAGCTAAGAAATTTGCAGAAGTTGGTAAAAAAATTAAAAAAGGTGAAACGGTTATGATAGTTGAAGCTATGAAAACTATGAATCATGTTCCATCAACAGCTGATGGGATTATAAAAGAAATTTGTGTAGAAGATGGCCAACCTGTTGAGTATGGTCAAACTATTATCATTGTTGAATAATGTTTAAGAAAATTCTAATTGCAAATCGTGGGGAAATTGCAGTTCGAGTTATAAGGGCCTGTAAAGAATGGGGTATAGCAACTGTTGCTGTTCATTCAGATGTGGATAGAGATAGTATGCACGTTAGGCTAGCTGATGAAAGTGTTTGTATTGGTTCTCATGAGCCAGCAAACAGTTACTTAAATATTCCAGCCTTGATGTCTGCAATAGAACTTACAAAAGCAGAGGCTGTTCATCCTGGTTACGGTTTTTTATCTGAGAATGCAACTTTTGCTAAAGTCCTAGAAGAAAACAATATTAAATTCATCGGTGCTTCTTCAAAACTCATAGAAATGATGGGAGATAAAATCCAAGCAAAAAGAATTGCAAAACAGCATGGTCTTCCAGTAATTGAAGGTTCTGAGGGTGGTGTAACTGATATAAAACAAGCAAAAGAGCTGTGCAAAAAGATTGGTTTTCCTGTTTTAATTAAAGCTTCTGGAGGTGGGGGCGGAAAAGGAATGAAGATTGTTAATAAGGAAGAGGAATTTGAAATATCTTTTTCAACAGCTAAATCTGAAGCTCAAAAATACTTTGGAAATGATGAGGTTTATATTGAAAAGTTTTTTCAAAACCCAAGACATATAGAAGTGCAAGTTTTGTCAGGAAAAAATCGAACTGTTCATCTTCATGAAAGAGATTGCTCAGTTCAAAGAAGGCATCAAAAATTAATAGAAGAAACTCCTAGCCCAGTCTTAACTGATGAAATCAGAAAAGATCTTTTTGAAAGAACAGTAAACATGGTTAGTAAAATTGGTTATGAAGGTGCTGGAACTGTAGAGTTTATATATGAAGATGGTAAATTTTATTTTCTTGAAATGAATACTCGTGTTCAAGTAGAACACCCGGTAACTGAAATGGTAACAGGGATTGATATAATTAAAGAACAAATTTGGATAGCTTACACTGGGGAAACAGCTTTAAAACAAAGTGATATTAATCCTAGAGGGCATGCAATAGAATGTAGAATTAATGCAGAGGATGCGAGTAAAAACTTCCAACCATCCCCTGGAACGATAGGCATGTGTCATCAGCCATCAGGTTTTAGAACTAGAGTTGATGGTGCAATTTTCCAAGGTTATAAAGTTACCCCATATTATGATAGCTTGATCTGTAAAGTAATAACCCAGGGAAGAAATAGAACTGAAGCAATACAAAGAATGAATAGATCTTTAGATGAATTTGTCATTGAGGGAATAACTACAACGATACCTCTTCATAAAATTCTACTAAACCATAAAAAATTCATTGAGTCAGACTTTAATGTTGGCTGGCTAGATAACGAAAAAGTAATCTAATAACATCTTGTTAGCCAAATGTCATATACTGCGTGATCAAAAGGATTTACAGCAGGACTAGATGAAAAAGTCCATCCATTAAAAATAAAAACTTCATTATTATCTTTATTCATCATATCTTTAACTTGAATATAAGCAGTTATTTCTGGGTTGTCGTCAAATTCTGAGTTTTTACATTTGAGACTTTTTATTAATAAACCTTTAAATTTAAGCTCTTCACCTATCTCTAACTTCAAAAGGTCAGTCTTTGAACTTACTTTATCTAAGATCTTAATTTCAACAAATCTTCCCTCATTAGCTATTAAGGGTAGTGACTGACTTATTAAAAAAAAATAAATTAAAAAAAATAAAAAATTAACTTTTCCAGATTGTATATTTTTTTTTGATTGGATCATTATTTTTATTTGGATGATAGGCATTCTCAGTACCTGTTTGATTGGATTGATGTGGTTTTTGCCAATCATACTTATTCAATTCGTGATTGTTCTCAATCCTATTATTAGTGAAGTGCATCCAAGAATACCATTCGGTGGGTATTTTTGAAGCATCAATTTCATCATTATAAATTATCCATCGTTTGCCAGATTTACTTTCGTAATATTTATTGCCACTAGAATCTTTTCCAGCAAGTTTTCCATAAAAAATAGTTTTTAATTTTGTGCCTAATGTTTCTTGGTTCCACCAAATGAAAATTTTTTTAAAAAGTATCAACATATTATTTAATTAATTCTTCAATCCTAAATTGTATTATTTAAATTAGACTAAAGTAAGGATTTGTATATAAATTAATTATCTTACGATTCAAAATAAAAAATTAATTAAAGGAAAAATGGCAAAATATTTAGTAGAAACTTATTATACTTGTAGCTTTAAAGTTAATCATTATTTAGATGATATTAATGAAACAGAATTAGCAAACCTTGAAAAACGTGATGATGGAAAATTTGAAGTTCTAGATGTTAAGCTTGATACGAGAAAAACAAAAAGTTTAGATCCAAATAATAAAGTAATTGAGCCTAAAAAATTAGATATTATATCTGAACAAAGCCAACCAAAAATTGTCTCAAAAGAAAATAATACCGCTTTTGTTAAACAAATTAACGATGGTGTGGGTAAAAGATTTAGTATGCCCGATAGAAGAAAAGGTTACATCCAAAAAGCGACAATTGGTGACCATAAAGTTTATCTCCACACTGGAGAATATGAAGATGGTAAAATTGGTGAAATTTTCATAGACACAAGTAAAGAAGGTGAACTGGTAAAAGCTTTGATGAATAATTTTGCAATAGCAATATCACTTGGGCTTCAATATGGTGTTCCTTTAGATGAGTTTATTAGTGCTTATGTTGATACTAAATTTGAACCATCTGGAAAAGTTCATGGCAATGACAGAATAATGAGTGCCTCTTCAATACTTGATTATATTTTTAGAGAATTAGCGATTTCATATCAAAATAGAGAAGATTTAGCACATACTCCATCTATTGGTGGATCAGATAGATCTTTACCTGAAGAAGAAAATACTGAGGATCAAAATCAATTACTTAAAATTATAAAAGATGTTACTAGCAAAGGCTTTGTTAGAAATAATTACAAAAAAAATCTTGTTGATTTATCTGACGTTAAGATAAGCTTAAAAGGTAAAAAGTAATATTATTTTTTTAGCTTTAAAGCTAACCCAAGTTCTTTAAGTTGTTCTTCATTTACCTCTGATGGAGCATTCATCATTAAGTCTTGAGCATTTTGATTCATTGGGAACATTGTAACTTCTCTAATATTCTTTTCATTTGCTAATAGCATTACAATTCTATCAATACCAGGTGCTATACCACCATGAGGTGGAGCCCCATAACTTAAAGCATTGATCATTCCACTAAATTTTTCATCGACTTGTTCTTTTTGGTATCCGGCAATCGAGAATAACTTATACATCAATTCAGGTATATGATTTCTAATTGCGCCAGAAGATAATTCTATCCCATTACAAACAATATCGTATTGGTAAGCTTTAATATTAAGAGGATTATCAAAATCAATATCTTTTATATCACCTTGAGGCATTGAAAATGGATTGTGACTAAATTCAATTTTATTAGTTACTTCATTTTTTTCAAACATTGGATAATCAACAATCCAACAAAACGCAAAAGTATTATCATCAATTAATTCTAAAACCTTAGCAATTTTGTCTCTAGCTAGAGAGGTTATTTTTTCAACTTCATTTATTTTTCCACAGGCAAAAAATATACTATCCCCTATTTCAGCTCCAGTGATTTTCATAATTTCTTCTAGGGCTTCTTTAGAAAAAAATTTTCCTACTGGTCCTTTTGCTGAAAGATTTTCTTCTTTTTCAATTGTAAAATAAGCAAGACCTGATGCACCTTGTTCTTTGGCCCACTTGTCAATATTATCAAAAAAACTTCTAGGTTTATCTTTTGTATTTTTTGTAACTATACATCTTACTTTAGAGCCAGATTTTACAAGCTTTTTAAATATCTCAAACGTAACATCATCACGGGTAAAAATGTTTGATAAATCAGAAATTATTAATGGGTTTCTTAAATCTGGTTTATCCGATCCATACTTAAGCATAGATTCTTCATAAGGTATTCTTGGAAATTTTTCATAAATTAATTTTTTTGAAGAAAAATTCTTAAAAACATTGACTATTAATTTTTCAACAACTTGGAAAATGTCTTCTTGTTCAACAAAAGACATTTCTAAATCAAGCTGATAAAATTCACCTGGACTTCTGTCTGCCCTTGCATCTTCATCTCTAAAGCATGGAGCTATTTGAAAATATTTATCAAAACCAGAAACCATTATAAGTTGTTTGAATTGTTGTGGTGCTTGTGGCAGTGCATAAAACTTTCCAGGATTTAGTCTGCTCGGTACTAAAAAATCTCTTGCACCTTCAGGGCTGGAAGATGTTAATATTGGTGTTTGAAATTCCAAGAAACCAAGTTTAGACATCTCACTTCTAATAAAAGAAATAACTTTAGATCTTAAGATAATGTTATCATGAATCTTTTTTCTTCTTAAGTCTAAGAACCTGTACTTAAGTCTAATTTCTTCAGCATATTCTTGATCACTAAAAACTGGCATTGGTAATTCTTTGCAAGTACCAAGTACTTCAAATGAATCTATATTAACTTCTATCTCTCCAGTTTGAAGATCAGTATTAATGGTCTCTTTTGTTCTTTCAACAACCTTACCATTTATTTTAATTACGCTTTCTAATTGAATTTTTTCTAATAATTTAAAATTTTCGTTACTCTTATCTATGATGCACTGAGTCATCCCATAATTATCTCTTAAATCTATGAACAATAAATTTCCATGATCTCTTTTTTTGTTTATCCAACCTGACAAAACAACATCTTTACCGCTGTTGTCTTTCGTCAATTCACTACATTTATGTGTTCTGTATTTATTCACTTATTCCTCAAGAGCTTCATTAATAATTTTAAAGTCGATTGATTTCTTTTTTTTTAAACTAATCTTGTCAATTTTATATATGAATTCAAATATTTTGCCATACGATCTCTCAATTCTTTTAATAATAAAGTCAATCAGCTTTTTATCTAAAGTAATTTGTCTATCTGATAAATTTTTTAATATCAGTGCAAACATTAACTCATCATCAGGGTTTTGAATATTTGCAAAAAGACAGTTCTTAGTTCTAGATCGAAGGTCTTCCAACTGAAAATTGATCTCAGATATTGGTTTCATTGATGTGATTATCAAAAACTTATTATCTTGATCTATTATATTAAAGAGTGAATAAATCAGTTTCTCATTTATATTTAAATTTAAATCCTCTAAAACTATGTTTTGGTAAGGCTTAATAGATTTAAGGTTTTCATCATTTAATGAATTAATATCAATCCTAATGCCATTAAACTTTTTCAAAAAAATATTTACTAAATGGGTTTTTCCTGAAAATTTTTCACCATTAATGTTTAAAAAGTTTTTTTCCCATTTTGGCCATTTGTTAATCATTTCAAAAGCATAAAAATTACTTTTTCCAACATAAAAATCATCGTCTTTAAAGTTTTGCTCATAATCAAAATCTAATAATAATTGATTTAAACTTTTCATTTTACTATCCACATATTATTTTTCATTTCTAATTCAAGGTTCTTTTTTTTCATGTCACTTAAAAATATATTAGGTGTGCCATTATAAGTAATTTTATACTGAATAATCTCACTATTAAAATTCAAGATATTAAAGTCAGATACTAAATCTATACTACCAAGTGCCTGCTCTAACTCTATAATTTTTTTATTTTTTTTGGAATTAATGGATATTGTCATAGGAAGTTTTATTGATGTATTAATTTCGTTATTTTTTTTCCATTGATCTTCATAAAATTGTTTTAAACTTTTAACAATATTAGAAAAGTTATCCTCATTTATAATATCTATTTTCGGATAGTTTTTATTTTGAATTTTTAAAGTATTATTTAAATTAACTTTTGAGAGTGTTCTTACACTGTTACTTTCTTTGTATATTATTAAAATTATACTATCTTCAATGTCATATTTATTAATTAAATTTGAAAAATCATATGTTTCAATATTTTCGTATTTGTTTTGTAATTCTACTAAGTCCTCGATATCTTCACTTGGTAATAAATAATCTAATAAATCATAAGAATTTTTTTGTTCATTCCATCTATCGTAAAAAATATTATTATTAAAAAGATAAATATTATTATCTTTAGTTTCTACAAGGATGGGAAATAATAAAACCTTATTTCTTTGTGGTATCGATGGAAAAATATTTTCATTTTCTAAAAATTTAAGAATTTTTTTTTTATTAAATGTTGTTTCTAAATTTGCAAAATACTCATTATTTATAAATTTTTCATCACTAATGGTAAAAGAATCAATCATGCCCTTAAGTTCTTTAATTGAAACATTTTTAATTTTTTTTCTATCCCCAGAGGTTGTAATCATTGAAATTAGATCGGAAAAGGAAGCTTGAAATCCTTTGTCAATTACACTATTTTTTTCAAAATTTAGTTCAAATGGAGAAGATATTTCGATGCCTGATACCTTAAAAGCATTTGCATTCGAATAAGTTGTGGAAAAAAATACTATTAATAGAGAGAATAAAATAAAATAAATATATACATTCAGTAATTTATAAAATTTATTAATTATTTGCATATATTATACTAATGAAAAATGAAAAATTTACCTATGAAAAAAGTGGTGTAAACATAAATGCTGCTGATAATTTTGTTAAATTTATATCGTCAATATCACCAAATAATAAAGGCAAAAAAAAGTTTAATAATATTGGTGGCTTCGGCTCTATAACTAATATCCCAAAAAATCTTAAAAATCCAAAAATTGTAGCTTGCACTGATGGTGTTGGTACAAAGGTAGAGATAGCCAATTTACTTAATAAATATGACACAATTGGTATTGATTTAGTTGCTATGAGCGTAAACGATCTCATTGTTCAAGGAGCTAGGCCATTATTATTTTTAGATTATATTTCCATAAATAAAATAGATTTAAAGAAGTTAAAATCGATCCTTAAAGGGATAGTGAGAGGCTGCAAGATATCTAACTGTGAATTAGTTGGTGGTGAAACAGCAGAAATGCCAGGCACCTATGAAAAGGGTAAATTTGATATAGCTGGTTTTGCTGTAGGTTTGGTTGATGAAAAAAAAATCCTAGCAAAAAAAAATATTAAAAAAAATGACTTAGTGCTAGCTATACCCTCAAGTGGTGTTCACTCAAATGGCTATTCTTTAGTTAGACATGTTCTTAGAAATAAAAAGATTAATTTAAAAAATAATTTATTTTTAAAAAAAGAATTACTAAGACCTACAAAAATTTATGTCCAGGAAGTTTTAAATTTAATTGATAACAATCTTTTGAATGGGTGTGCAAATATTACAGGTGGTGGATTAGCAGATAATATTAAAAGAGTTATTCCAGATAAATTAGTTGCTGATATAGATTTAAATAAAGTTAAAACTAAAAAAATTTTTAAATGGTTAAAACAAAATAACATTGATGACAATGAAATGTTAAAAACATTCAATTGTGGAGTTGGTTTTTGTTTAATAGTTAATCCTAAAAACTTAGATAAAATTACTAAATTTTTTACAAAAGAATTTAAACCCTATGTTATTGGAAAAATGATCACAGGAAAAAATAAAGTTAAACTTAATGGTAAAATTGACTGGTCTTAAAAAGATTAAAACAGCAGTTTTTATATCTGGAACTGGAAGTAATTTAAAAAATTTAATAAAATTTTCTAAAATAAAAAATTCACCTATATCTATAGATTTAATTTTCTCTAATAGTATTAAAGCAAAAGGTTTAAGATTTTCAAATCAATTTAACATCAAAAAATATGTATCAAATTTTAATAATCCAAAAATAGCTGAAGCAAAAATATTAAATTTATTAAATAAAGAAAATATTAAATTTATTTGTCTTGCTGGTTTCATGAAGATTTTATCTAAAAGTTTTATTAAAAAGTTTAATGGAAAAATAGTTAATATACATCCCTCTTTACTACCAAAGTACAAGGGGCTTAATACTCACATTAAAGCCATACAAAATAAAGATAAAGTAGCTGGTTGTACCGTTCATTTTGTAACAGCTAAACTTGATTCAGGAAAAATTATTCTACAAAAGGAAGTTAAAATTTCAAAAAAAGATACCCCAACTTCATTGGCTAAAAAAGTTCTAAGACAAGAGCATAAGCTCTACCCTGTAGCTATTAAAAAAATATTTAATTAATCTTTAAAGAAAAAATCAATCTCAATTTTAGCATTTTCAACGCTATCAGAACCATGTACAGAATTTTTATCAATAGAAATTCCATATTTTTTTCTTATAGTTCCTTCTGCAGCATCTTCTGGTTTAGTCGCACCCATTAATTCTCTGTTTCCCAAAACTGCATTTTCTTTCTCTAGCACCATCACAACTATCGGTCCTGAAGACAAATAAGCACATAAATCATTATAAAAAGGTTTTGTTTCATGAACTTTGTAAAATTGTTCTGCTTCAACTTTTGCTATTTGAATTTTTTTATCTTTAATAATTTTGAAACCTTTATTTGTAAACATTTCTTTGATTTCATTATCTAAATTTCTTTCAACTGCATCAGGTTTAATAATTGATAGTGTTTGTTCTATATTACTCATAATTATCCTCTATTAGTTGGTTTAATAATCTTACTCCATAACTAGTTGCACCACCTGAGTTTAAAGCACCACCATATTTTGAAAATGCCATACCAGCTATATCTAAATGGGCCCAAGGTGTTTTATTTAAAATGAACCTCTGTAAAAACTGTGCTGCTGTCGTAGAACCTGCACCACCTACATAATTAATATTTTGCATATCTGCATTTTTTGAATCTATAAGTTTGTCAAAGTTTTTATGCAAAGGCATTCTCCATAATTTTTCTTCAACTTTGTCACCTGCTTCTAATAATTGTTTTGACAATTTATCATCATTTGAAAATAAGCCCGCATATTCAGAGCCCAATGAAACTATAATAGCACCAGTTAAAGTTGCCAAATCAACCATAAATTTAGGTTTGAATTTTTTTTCAGTAAAAGTTAAAGCATCAGCTAAAACCAATCTACCTTCAGCATCTGTATTTAATATTTCTATTGTTTTACCACTGTAAGATTTAACAATGTCACCAGGTCTTTGAGCATTTCCACTTACCATGTTCTCAACAAGCCCCACTACACCAACAGCATTTATTTTTGCTTTTCTTATCGCTAAATTTTTCATTAAGCCTACTACAGTAGCTGAGCCTGCCATGTCGTAAGTCATGTCTTCCATAAATTTTGCTGGTTTTAAAGAGTAACCACCAGTGTCAAAACAAACTCCCTTTCCAACAAAAGCTAAAGGATTAGAATTATTTTTTGCTCCATTCCACTCCATTGTTACAAGGTATGACCCTCGAATACTTCCTTGTCCTACGCCAAGTAAGGCATTCATTCCAAGTTTTTTTAATTTCTTTTCATCGTATATATTTATTTTTAATCCTAATTTTTTGAGTGTATTTATTCTTTTTGCATATTCATCTGGGTGTAAGATATTTCCTGGTTCCGATACAAGGTCTCTTGCAAAAAA
>CAJQTI010000030.1 GCA_905618915.1 uncultured Candidatus Pelagibacter sp.
ATGAATTTGTCAGATGCGGCAGAATGGGCTGATGTTGTTATGATATTAACACCAGATGAACTACAGGCTGAAATCTATAAAAATCACATTGAACAAAGAGTTAAAGAGGGAACCAGTATAGCATTTGCTCATGGTTTAAATATTCATTACGATCTTATTAAAGCTAGAAAAGATTTGGATGTCTTTATGGTTGCACCTAAAGGTCCTGGACATTTAGTTAGAAGTGAATATGAAAAAGGTGGTGGTGTGCCATGCTTGTTTGCTGTTCACCAAGATGGGTCAGGAAAAGCAAGAGACCTTGCTTTATCTTATGCTTCAGCTGTAGGCGGTGGAAGATCAGGAATTATAGAAACAACATTTAAAGATGAAGTTGAAACTGATTTATTTGGAGAACAGACTGTTCTTTGCGGTGGGTTAGTCGAGTTAATTAAAAATGGTTACGAAACTTTAACGGAAGCTGGTTATGCACCTGAGATGGCATATTTTGAAACTGTTCATGAAGTAAAACTAATTGTTGATTTAATTTATGAGGGTGGAATTGCAAATATGAATTATTCTATTTCAAATACAGCTGAGTATGGAGAGTATGTTGCTGGACCAAGAATTATAGATAAGGAACAGACTAAAAAAAGAATGAAAGAAGTATTAACAGATATACAATCAGGTAAATTCACTAAAGAATGGATGAACGAGTGTAAAAATGGTCAAAAAAACTTTTTAGCAACAAGAGCTAAACTTGCAGAACATCCAGTTGAAAAAGTTGGTGCTGAACTTAGAGCAATGATGCCTTGGATTAGTAAAAAGAAATTAGTTGATAGCGATAAGAGTTAATTTTACTAAAAACCCAAATCGATCAAAAATTGTAGCCAAAATATAACATTTATTTTGCAATCTCTATTATAGATTGTATTATAGATCTTCTAAAATTATTGGTTATGAGCGACAAAGATAAAGTTATTATATTTGATACTACGATGCGAGATGGTGAGCAGTCACCTGGTGCATCAATGAGTATTGAGGAAAAAATTCAAATTGCAAGAATTTTTGATGAATTAGGAATTGATATTATTGAAGCTGGATTTCCAATAGCCTCCCCAGGAGATTTTGAGGCTGTGACAGCAATAAGTAAAATTTTAAAAAATTCAATTCCATGTGGACTATCAAGAGCTAGCAAAAAAGATATAGATGCATGTCATGAAGCATTAAAAGCTGCTCCAAGATTTAGAATTCATACTTTTATTTCAACAAGTCCACTTCATATGAAATTTAAGTTAAACAAATCTCCAGAACAAGTTGTGGATGCAATAAAAGAAAGTGTAACTTACGCAAGAAATTTAACAGATGATGTTGAATGGTCTTGTGAAGATGGAACTAGCTTCTTAAGTTGTAATACAATTTGTTCTATAACTTGAGGTGTTCCTGTTGTTACGATTGTTATTCTAGAAAGATTATTTTTTTGGTCCACTTCTGCTACAGCTAAAGACTCAATATTATAGCCTCTTCCAGAAAATAATCCTACCACTCTTGATAAAACACTTGCTTCGTTATCAACCCAAACAACAATTATATGAGTATCAATTTTACCTAATTTAGTAGGTGTGCTATATGCTGATTTAGATTTAGCCATTTTAAACTAACGATTTTCCTTTTCCTGTGATTTTATTTGCTTCCTGATCTTTTGGTCCTAATAACATTTGATTATGTGGTTTACCTGATGGGATCATTGGATAACAATTCTCAGCTTGATCAACGTGACAATCAAAAATTACAGGTCTATCTGTGTTGATCATTTCTTCAATTTTTTCATCCAATTCATCTGGATGTTCTGCTCTAATTCCAACACATCCATAAGCTTCAGCTAATTTTACAAAATCTGGTAAAGCCTCAGAGTAACTCTCTGAATAATTCTTTTCATGAAGTAACTCCTGCCATTGTCTAACCATTCCCATATATTGATTATTCAGAATAAATATCTTAACAGGTAAATTGTATTGAACTGCAGTTGAAATCTCCTGCATAGTCATTAAAATTGATGCTTCTCCAGCAATATCTACAACTAATTTCTTAGGATGAGCAACTTGCACACCTATTGCAGCAGGTAATCCATACCCCATAGTTCCAAGTCCACCTGATGTCATCCATCTATTAGGCTTATTGAACTTATAATGTTGTGCTGCCCACATCTGATGCTGTCCAACTTCAGTAGTAATATACGTGTCTTGGTTTTTAGTTAATTCATAGAGTCTTTGAACTGCATGTTGAGGCTTAATGATTTTATCACTATTTATAAAATTTAAAGATTTTTTGGTTCTCCATTTTTGAATTTGTTGCCACCATTTAGATATTTTTTGTTTGTTTGATTTTTCTAAATTTAAGTTTTTCTTTTTTAAAGTTTTAGTAGTTGATTTTATTACATCACTAACATCACCAACAATAGCAAGATCAACCTTTACAATTTTATTAATTGATGATGGATCAATATCAATATGAACTTTTTTTGATTTTGGAGAAAACTCATCTATCTTTCCTGTGATACGATCATCAAATCTTGCACCTATATTAATTAATAAATCACAATCATGCATTGCATTATTAGCTTCATAAGTTCCATGCATACCAAGCATTCCTAAAAATTGATTATCGTCTCCAGGATAAGCACCTAATCCTTGGAGTGTTGATGTAATAGGAAATCCAGTTAAGGCCACTAGTTCTCTTAAAAGTTCACTTGCCTTTGGGCCTGAATTAATTACTCCACCTCCGGTATAAAAAACTGGTTTGGAGGCTTTTTTCATTAAGTCCACTAATTGATCAATTTCTTTTTGGTTAAATTTATTAAGAACTTTTCCATTTAATTTTTTTTCTTTTTTAGGTTTAGAATATTTTGCTTTTGCAAACTGAATATCTTTTGGAATATCAACTAATACTGGTCCTGGTCTCCCAGTTGTTGCAACTTCAAATGCTTCATGCATTATTCTTGGAAGATCATTAATATCTTTAACTAGCCAGTTATGTTTGGTGCAAGGTCTTGTAATTCCTGTCGTGTCACATTCTTGAAAAGCATCTGTTCCAATTAAGTGTGTAGGAACTTGCCCTGAAATACAAACTAAAGGAACTGAGTCCATGTAAGCATCAGTTAATGCTGTAACAACATTTGTTGCTCCTGGACCAGAGGTTACTAATACAACACCTGGTTTTCCAGTTGATCTTGCATAACCTTCTGCAGCATGGCCTGCACCTTGTTCGTGTCTGACTAAAATATGTTTTATAGTTGGATGATTTTTTAATTCATCATAAATTGGAAGAACTGCTCCACCTGGGTATCCAAAAATATGTTCAACATTTTGGTCTTCAAGACATTTAAATACTATCTCAGCTCCTGAATATAATTTTGGCATCTAGGCAATCTATCGGACTTTATGTTAATTGGTCAAGTTTAAGAGAGGATTTTTTTAATTTTTTTATATAGTTATCTATTTTGCTTGGATCAATTTTAATCCAGGATATCATCCTAGATCTTGCCCAAGTAGCTTGTCTTTTAGCGTATTGTCTTGTTTTAATTAATATTAATTCTTTTGCTTCTTCTAATGTGGTTTCACTATTTAGATGCTGTGTCAATTCGGCAATCCCAATTACCTTATTTACACTCTGATCTTTTCTAATTTTTAGTTTAATAAATTTTTTAACTTCATTAATGGCTTCACTATTTATCATATTGGAAGTTCTTAAGTTAATTCTTTCAATAAGTTTTTCTCTTTTTGTTTCAATATGAAGTTTTAAAAAGTCACTGTCTTTAAATTCAGGTTTAGTCTTAGTTAGCCAATCGTACATAGAAATATTAGTATAAGATTTAATTTCATAAGCTCTTATAGATCTTTGAGTATCATTTGGATCAAATTTATCTTTAATTTTAGGATCTAGTTTTAAAAGATTTTTATAAAATTTTTTCTGTCCTTCTCTTTTAGACGTTAGCCTAACTTTATTTCTAAACTTAAGGGGTATCTCTGGAATTTTAACCAGACCATTAATTAATGACTGAAAATATAAACCAGTACCACCAACTAAAATTGGAATTTTTTTCTTTTTTTGAATATTTTTAATTTTTTTAATTGCAAGTTCTAACCATTGTCCTGTTGAAAATTTTTCATTCAAATTAACAACACCATAAAGATGATGTTTAATATTTTTTTGTTCTATTTTATTTGGTCTTGCAGTTAAGATTTTTAACTTCTTATAAACCTGCATGCTGTCAGCATTAATAATTTCTCCCTGAACTTTCTTTGCAATCTTAACAGCAAAATTTGATTTACCTGATGCGGTTGGACCTGAAATTAGGATAATTTTGGACTGTTTGTCCATTATTAATCTAGCTTAACACCAATATATCTTCTTTGGTTTTGATTATTATAAATTACAATCAAAATTGTTTTTTGATTAGATTTTAAAACAGTGCCCACGATGTCTTCAAGATCTTTAGTAGATTTTATTTTTTTCTTTTGAGCTTCGACAATAATGTCTCCTACATTTAAGTAATCTACTGGGCTGTTTTTTCCAATATTTGTTATAACCAAACCCGTTGTCTGATTTGGAAGTTTTCTTTGCTTAATATCTTCAGCACTTAATGGTCTTACAATTATTTTTAAAGATTTGATTTCTGAAATTTCTGGTGTTTTGGGAGCTTCTTCTTTTTTTTCTTCTTTAAAATCACTTGATGTTTCTAATCTTCCTAATTTAATCTTTTTAATAATCTCTTTTTTATTTCTCCAAACTTTAACTTCAACTGTTTTACCTACCTCTGTTTGTGCAACAATTTTAGGTAACTCTTTCATTTCGTTAATCTTTGTTCCATTAAATTCTAAAATAATATCTCCTGCTTTAATGCCAGCTTTGTCTGACGGACTTTTTTCAGCAACGCTTGCAACTAATGCACCACGTGGTTCGTCCAATTTTTCTATATCAGCAATTTCTTTAGTCACTACTTGAATTCTAACACCAAGCCAGCCTCTTTTAGTTTCACCAAATTCTATTAACTGGCTGACAACTTTTTTTGCACTATTAGATGGTATTGAAAAACCTATACCAATTGATCCGCCTTTTCCTAAAATGGCTGTATTAATTCCCACCACATCTCCATTCATATCAAATAATGGACCTCCAGAATTTCCTGAGTTAATTGAAGCATCTGTCTGAATATAATCCTCATAACGTGATAGTCCTATTGATCTGTTTCTTGCAGAAATAATTCCAGATGTAACTGTTCCTCCCAAACCAAAGGGGTTACCAATTGCTATTACCCAATCACCAATCCTCGCTTTATCTGAATCTCCAAACTTAACTGGAATAAATGTCTCTTTAGAATCTATTTGAAGGACGGCAATATCAGATAGAGGATCTGCCCCAATAATTGTAGCTTTATATTCTTTGTCTCCTCCAACTCTTACTACAATATCTTCTGCATCTTGAATAACATGGTTATTAGTTATCACAATTCCTTTTGCATCTATTATAAAGCCTGAACCTAATGCTGCAGATTTTCTTTTTTGTGGGGTTCCAAATTCTTTAAACATATCCTCAAAGGGTGATCCTGGTGGAAACTCAAAACCTGGAAATGGATTAGTATTTGTTACAACAGTTGTTGTGGTTGAAATATTTACAACTGATGGCATTAATCTCTCAGCTAGATCAGCAAATGATGCTGGTATATCTTTTGAAGAAACTTGAGATGCAAAAGTAATTGTGAAAAATACTATTAATAATTTTTTTATTTTACTCATTTTAATTTTTTATGTACCAGATAATGATAAATCCTATTACTGCAAAGATCAATCCACCTGTTCTTAATTGACTATTAGTCACATCATTTAATTTTAATAACATACTTTTCATTTTAGATGGAAATAAGGCGTACAAAATTCCTTCTATAAAAAGAAAAAGTCCAAAAGCTATAATTAGCTCCTTCATGTATTTGATTTATTTTTTAGGTTTAATGTTTCCAAAAAATTTAAAGAATTCACTGTCAGGTGATAAAATTACTGAAGTATCTCCACCTATTAATGCAGTTTCATATGCCTGCATTGCTCTATAGAAAGCAAAAAATTCAGGGTCTCTTCCAAATGCATCAGCAAAAATTGCATTTCTTTCACCGTCACCTTCACCTTTCATAATTTCTGAATTTTTATTCGCATTAGCTAACAATACCGAAACATCTTTATCAGCAGTTGACGTAATGGTTACAGCCATTTCAGCACCTCTTGCTCTAAATTCTTTGGCTTCTTTTTCTCTTTCAGTTTGCATTCTTCTAAAGATCGCTTCACTATTTGCTTCAGGTAAATCTGCTCTTTTAATCCTCACATCTACTATCTTAATACCAAAATTTTTAGCCTCAACATTTACACCTTCTTGAATTAAAGACATTTGTTTACTTCTATCTTTTGAAAGCAAAGTTTGTAATTCTTGTTGTCCTAGAACGTTTCTAAGTCTTGAGTTAATAATCGTTGCTAATCTTGATCTTGCAACTCTTTCATTTCCAACTGAAATATAGAATTTTAATGGATCTACAATTTGAAACCTTGCAAAAGCATCAACAATCAATCTTTTTTGGTCTGAAGCAATTACTTCTATTGGTGGTGTATCTAAATTTAAAATTCTACTATCTAAAAAAACCACGTTTTGAATAAAAGGCATTTTAAAGTTTAAGCCAGGTTCTAATATAATTTTTTTAGGATCACCAAACTGGAGAACAATTGCTTGATTAACTTCTTTAACTATAAAAATAGAGAAGAAAGCTAATGCTGCTATTATAATAGTTATTGGTAATAAAATCTTTTTCATTAATTCTTCGCTTTCTTTTTGCCTAGTTCGGGAAGTGGTAAGTACGGAACTACACCAGACCCTGCACCTTTTTCAATAATCACTTTATCTATATCTGCTAAAACTTTTTCCATAGTCTCTAAATACATTCTCTCTTGCGTAACTTCTTTAGCTTTAAAATACTCGTTATATATCGAGATAAATCTACTAGCTTCACCTTCGGCTAACGCAACAACTTTTTGCTTATAGGCTTCTGCTGCTTGCATTATTTTTGCAGCTTCCCCTCTTGCTCTCGGGATTACATCGTTAGCATAAGCTTCAGCTTCATTTTTAGATCTTTCCATATCAGCTCTTGCTGCTTGAACATCTCTAAATGCATCAATTACTTGATCAGGTGGATCTGCTTTTTGTGTTTGAACTTGTGTAATTTGAATACCACTATTGTACTCATCTAAAATTGCTTGAATAATTTCTTGTGTCTCAATTTCAATTTGAGCTCTACCTTCGGTTAAGACTGGCTGAATATTACTTTTAGCAATCACTTCTCTCATTGCCGTTTCTGCTGCAGCTTTTACAGTTCCTTCAGGGTCTTGAATTTGAAATAAAAACTTACTGGCATCTTTAATCACCCAGAATACTGAAAAATCTATATTTACAATATTTTCATCACCAGTTAACATTAAACTTTCTTGTGGAACATCTGCAACTCCTCCACCTTGAGAAAAACCACTATCTCTTTCAGATCTAAATCCAATATCTATTCTATTAACTTTTGTAACTTTTGGTGTTTGAACTGTCTCTATCGGAAGTGGAATATGATAGTGTAATCCTGGCTGAGTAGTCTTAACAAATTTTCCAAACCTAAGCACAACACCTTGTTCATCAGGTCCTACTCTATAAAGTCCGCTTGCTAACCATACAAATGCTATGATGATTAAAATTAAACCAATTGGTTTTTTTCCCGATGAACTTCCACCAGGTAAAAATTTATTTATTTTACTTTGAATATCTCTAATAATTGCATCGATGTCTGGTGGTGTAGGTCCTTTTCCAGAACCATTTCCTCCTCCTGGAGGAGTTCCCCATGGGCTTCCGCCTCTACCTTGAAAATCATCTGACATATGACAAAGTATATAATGTCTTTCTAATAAAAAACAAGTAATGATGAGGTTATGACTGATAAAAAGCCAGAACTAAGTGACGCAATGAAAAAAAAGTTAGAACCTAGAAAGTTTACGAAAAACCCAATTTTAGGAACAAAATTTACAATAGCGGTATCGAGTGCAAAAGGAGGAGTTGGAAAATCAACTTTTGCAACAAATCTAGCATTAGCACTAAAACAAATTGGCTGCAAAGTTGGATTACTTGATGCAGATATTTACGGTCCATCAATTCCAAAGATGTTTGATATTAATGAAAAACCAAAAAGTGATGGCCAAACATTAACTCCAATTACAAAATATGACATTCAATGTATGTCCATTGGCTTTCTTGCAGACCAACAAACACCAATGATTTGGCGTGGACCTATGGTTACTAGTGCTATTAAAACATTTACACAAAAAGTTGGGTGGAAAGATTTAGATTTTATAATTGTTGATATGCCCCCAGGAACTGGTGACACTCAATTAACCTTTTCTCAAGAAATTAAAATGGATGGAGCAATCATAGTTTCTACTCCTCAGGAAGTTGCCCTTCTAGATGTTAAAAGAGGAATTAAAATGTTTGATAAGCTTGGTGTTAAGATTTTAGGTTTAGTTGATAACATGAGTTACTTTACTGGTGATGATGGTAAAAAATATAAGATATTTGGTGAAGGCGGTGTCAAGAGAACTGCAGAAGAATTTGGTAAAGAGTTCCTGGGAGAAATTCCATTAGATCCTGAAGTTGGAAAATGTGGTGATGAAGGAAAGCCAATTGTAGAAGCTAATCCTGATCATAAAATTTCTAAAATATATTTAGACTTTGCTAAAAAAATTAAATCAACTTATCTTTAAGATCAAAAGAAACCATTAGTTCATTCCATTCTCTTTTAGATAAGCCTGAACTATCTGGATTGACCTTTTCACCTTTAATAAGTTTTTGAATTATAACTTTTCCTTTTGCAGAAACTTCTGTGCCACCAACTCTATAATCCATAAATGCATCATAAGTTATTGGAACCCATTTCTTAACAGTGTCTAACATTATATCCGCGTATACTCTTATTTCGTATTGAGCATGACTATCAGCTCTTAATCTTAAAAAATTCATCAAGTTTAATAAATCAGTTTTCCAATACCACTGAGTATAAGTGTTTAAGGTTAAATTCATTCTTGCAAGCTCTCTTGCTAGACCCTTTTTATTTTCATCAATAATTGATCCGTCAAATCTCTCATTCAACATCATCTCATAATTATCATAAGTTCTATCAGCATCATTTTTTAAAAGTTCTAATACTTCTTTTGCTTGCTCTCCTTCAATAACATCACCTCTGCCCTGTCTGTTACTTGAGGATTGTGCTGCTAGATTTTCTGCTGATGGTAGATAAAATTCTTTATCTAAAATTGAATACCTTGCAGAGTATTCATTTACATTTGCAGTTCTATGTCTAATCCATTGTCGTGCAATAAAAATTGGAAGTTTGACATGATATTTAATCTCACACATTTCAAATGGAGTGCTATGCCAATGTCGCATTAAGTATTTAATTAAGCCCTCATCTGTTGAAACTTTTTTTGTCCCTTTTCCATAAGAAACTCTGGCCGATTGAACAATTGATGTGTCATCACCCATATAATCAACTACCCTTACAAAACCATGGTCCAACGCGGGCATTGCTTCATAAAGAATATTTTCAAGTGCCGGGGCAGTAACCCTTTTTGTTTGGTTCTGTTGAGACTGTTGATCTTTGATTTCTTGTGCTTGTTCTGTGGTTAATTTCATGGTTTTTATTGAATTTCTTTTTTTATTGAATCTCTTTCAAATGCTTTTATATTAATACTGTTGGCTTGCCAACTACGACGATAAACGAATTTCGTAATAACCATTACGGACGTGGGGGCAGTACCCACCACCTCCACCATTACAACTTATGGGGGTGAAATAGGATCGACGGGTGACTAAAGGCTGTTCTTTCGTTCGGGATTGTTCCACCGTAACGGGCTAAACTTTAAATGCTAACGAAAGTTACGCTATTGCTGCATAATTAACTTAGGTTAATTATAGAAGCACGGTCTGGGGCACCGGGTAACAGAACGCCCCTACAAATCTTTCTATTATACTGAGTTTATAATACTGATTAACATTTAAGCTATTGAAAGTAGGAATAGAGTGGGAATTTTTAGGATAATCTACAAGTTGTTTTTTTAGGGTCTATAAAGCATATTATATAAACTGCTACTTTTGCTTTAGATAAACCAGAACTGTCAGGATTAACATTTTCACCTTTAATAAGTTTTTGAATTATAGCTTTTCCCTTTGCAGAAACTTCTGCTCCAGCAAATGGATCGTTAAAAGTTTTATACAAGTGATATTGAACACTATCTTCAGTTGTTGTTACTCCAAATTCTTTTTTAAAATAAAAATTTAATTTTCTTAGGTCGTTAACTGTTTTATTTTTAAGCCAATCATTTGTTATTTTTTCACTGGTTAATTTTTGTGAATCATTTGCAGCAGCTTCTAATTTTTCTTTTTTTAATTTTTTAAGTTCTCCGATAGTTGCTGCATAAGCGTTCCCACTCAACAACAAACCTAGAACTATGATTCCTAAAATCTTTTTCATGAACTGGTATTCCTAGCACAAAATCAGTTCAAGTACAGTTCACAATTCCACTCAAACTTTTAATAATTTCTAGATTAGGTTTTACCAACTTTGTTGCAAAATAAGGATTATAGAAGCACGGTCTGGGGCACCGGGTAACAGAACGCCCCTTAATAACTAATCCACGTTGATTCTATTATCTTTTTTTAATTTTAAGAGCAGACACTTTTTAATAAATGGGATTAAATAAGGGTTATTAGAAGAGTGACCGAGTACGGAACGCCCACCTTTTTTTTGGTTCATAAATAGAATCTTATATTTTTATCAATGTTTATCAGATCAACAAAGTGGAGGTAATAAATACGTTAAAATAAATAATCCAACTTTATCAACTTCAGATATTAAAACTTTTGGCAAAAGCCCCTCAAGATTGCTTTGTGAAACATTTTGGAATTCAATTAATTATGAAAATCTTGAACTACAACTTAGATCTAAAATAAATTTTTTTGATATAGGTTGTGGATCTGGGCATCATGGAGAGTTGTATAAAAACTTATCAAAAGAATCTTTTGACAGTTATACAGGGTTGGATATTTACAAACATGATCAATTTCCATCAAAGTTTACTCATATAGTGGATAAGGCAGAAAATATATCTCAACATCTAAATAAAAAAATTAATTTTATCACTAGTCAATCTTCTTTGGAACATGTTGAAAAGGATACTTTGGTAATTGAACAATTAACAAAAAAACTTACTGCGAATTATGCACCTTTTATTCAAATACATATGTTGCCTGCTAGCAAAGCTTTATGGTTATATCTTTGGCATGGTTATAGACAATATTCAGAGAAAAACTTAGCTAATTTAGGAAACAATCTACAAAAAGAGTTTCAAGTAAATGTCTCAATTGTTCCTCTTGGTGGAAGCAATTCTTTCTGGGCTCATTTGAAATTAATAACAATTCCTGTTTGTGCAAGGCTTTTAATTAAAGATAAAAATTTTAAATGGTGGAATCAAAAAAATATTGAAAAAAAAATAATTAACTCTATCTCTGAAGAATTAAATTGCAGAAGTAAATCACCGGTTTTTTGGACATTAATTATAAGTTCAAAGAATATTGATCTTAAATATAAATAAAAAAATTATAATAAACTTTAACTAAGTAAAATATTTATAAAATATAGATGTTGTTTATATATACTTGCGAACAGTAGTCGCAGATTAATCAAAAACACTAAATCAATGCATACAGATCTTAAAAATCATTATATAATTTAATAATTAAACAAACAAAAAAATGAGAAAAATTAAACAAATATTATGTCTAATAGGTAATTATTTGCCTCCTAAATTAAATTGTTATTTTTATAAACTTGCAGGAGTTAAATTTAATACTTCTAAAGTTTGGATAGGTAATAAATGTTATTTAGATACAATGTTCCCAGAGAATATAACAATTAAGGATAATGTTTGTATTAGTTATGGAGTTACTATTGTATGTCATTTTGATCCCACTGATAGTATTAAAGATCATCCTATAAATAAATACAAAAAAAAAGTTTTACTAGAAGAAGGGGTTTTTGTTGGACCAAAATCTATC
>CAJQTI010000031.1 GCA_905618915.1 uncultured Candidatus Pelagibacter sp.
AAAAAAAACTTGTCTTTCGGATATGTAAGTTCAGCGCATTCAAATGAAGAACTTTCAAAAATGGATCTATTTATTGAAGTTGCTAAAAAAAAATACCCAGCAGTGGTAGAGATGACCCCTTTAAAAGATAAACAAGCTAGATTTTTATAATTTTAGTTGTGGAGTTAAATAATTGGTGATTAAATAATGATATGCGAAAAGTATATTTTCATAATGAAAAGTCAATTGATGAAAATACAAATACAAAAAGATTATCCGAAGCACAGCACATAGGTAAAAGACAAGTTGTTGATATCAACAAATTACTTAACAGGGTAAAAATAGATCAAAAAAATGAAACAAAACGAAAAATCATTTTTTATAGCCTTGTTATATTGGGACTTTCTTTATTAGGAACTTTGATCACGTTCTTAAAGTAAGCAACTCTTTCAAATACTTGATTGCACTAAAATAAAAATCTATTATAAATCAACAATAATTAAGTGGCGGGGTAGCTCAGTCGGTTAGAGCGCAGGACTCATAAGCCCGCTGTCCGCTGTTAATTCTCTTTTATTCATGAGTCTTACTCAACATCTTCAGAAATCTTGACACACATAGGACACAGTGAGAAAGTCTTTAATATGAAAAATAAAGAACATAATTTAATTTTTGTAATAGGGATTCTTATTGCAGCAGGTGTTGCTGCTTATAGAGGTGTGGAATTTAATTTATTTACACTAATAGGTGTTTTTATTGGAGGCCTTATGATCTTTGGTGCAATCGTTACTATATTACAAAAATGGTAATGAAAAATGAGTAATCCAATTAGCCAAGAAATAATTGACGCAACTACTGACGGTGTTAAAGCAATAGCAATGTCTCTGGCAACACAAGAACAACTTACTGAATTATCTGAGTTTAAAAAAAAGTTAGATAAAAATACTGGTAGAGATAATTATTGTAAGACAGCCTTACTACTTTGGGGAATTTTATCATTTCATCTTGATGAAGTAGATGACAGTATGTTTAATAGAGTTTTACTAATGTCACTCGGTGTTTTAAATAAAATTTTATCAAGAAACGAATTTGAGCCATATTTTAATGGAGTTGATTTAAGCCCAAATCCAGAAAGTGGCGATCATTCTAATTTAAGTTATGAAATGCATAGCTGGTTTAACAGAAATGATTCTCACCCAGGAGTTCAAGCTCTAATAACAACTGGTAAGCATCTATTTAGTTTACTAGTTTTAAAAGACCAACTTACAGAAGAACGAATAAAAAAATTATATGAAATGGGATCTTTACTTCAAGAAAATACCAATGGTATGGGTGTTATGAAATCAATCTTAATGGATAGCAATATAAAATTTAATTTTTAAAAAAAATTGAGATTTATTTAGCTATCAATTAACTCACCAGTCTCTAAATCAAAACTTTCTGCATTTAACAGAATTATTGTACTTTCAACTCTTTTTTCATAGTAGGTGCTAAATTCAACTCTTTCAGTATCCTGAAATGCAGGATCTTTGTATATATCAATTAAATTATCTTTAACTTTTTGTATTTTTTTTTGTGATACAAAATCTTTTTTAACTAGATCATTTAAAATATCATTTATAATTTCTTTCAAAAGTACTTCAGTACGTTCTTTTTCCTTAAATTTTGTTTTATGCTTCTCATCCATTAGAGTTTGTAAGCATGGTTTTACATATTCATGAATTTCTGCAATTTGCTTTACGTAGATTTTTTTAGTCTTTTCAGAGCTTCCAAACCCAAAGAAAGGTATTTCGTATTGATTAAAGAAATCAGCTAATCCTTGAAGATTATGCTCTCTATTTTCCCACGTATTAGGAATATCATCCATATATTAACTATTGTTAGTCACCCTTTGTTGACATTTATATTACTAACTTTTAAACCCACGTCAAGTTAGAGAACAAGACTCATAAGCCCGCTGTTGGCTATTAACTTTCCTTTAATCATAAGTCTTATTCAGCACCTTTAGAATTCTTGACACACATACGACACAGTGAGAAAGTCTCAATAATGAAAAAACTTATATCAATTATATTTCTGAGTTTATTGTGGGGCAATTTTAGTTATGCAAATTGTAAAGATGACATTGATATGAGTTGGGAACAATCAAATCCATATATTCCAGTTGTTCATTTTGAATTTTTAAATAATAATAACAAAGATATTAATATTACAGCAGTAAGAATGCTAACTGCAGACAATCAAATTATCAAAACACATGTCCCTGCTGAGCAGACTTTAAAATCATTTGGTAGATTAATTGCGGGTATATCTCTTAATGATGTAAATGAAAAAGTTTGGAAACTGTCAGATTATAGCTGCAGTTATAAATAAATTATGAAAAAACTTTTAGGGATCATGGCTCTAGGTTTTTTG
>CAJQTI010000032.1 GCA_905618915.1 uncultured Candidatus Pelagibacter sp.
AAATTTTAAACCTTTATGAGTAACCAGTGTTTCTGTAATATATTCATTATTATTTATTACTACACCATTTAACATCTCACTTGAGGTAATTCCTGTTGAGCAAAATATAGAGTCCCCTTTTATAATTTCATTTAATTCGTATTTTTTATTCAAATCAGTTATTCCCATTTTGTTTGCATCCGTAATATCTTTGTCGTTATTAAATATGAATCTTCCTTGAAAGTGGCAGTCAAAAGCATCAAGTGCTGATGCTGCCAAAACTCCTTCTGGGCCACCGCCTATACCCAAAAATATATCAACATTATATTTTGGATTTGTCACATACAATGCACCAAGAACATCGCCATCAGTAATTAGTTTAATCTTAATATTTAGTTGTTTTAATTCATCAATTAATTTTTTATGCCTTGGTCTATCCATTACACATGCTGTCAGTGATGATATATCTTTGTTTAGAAAATCAGCCAAGTTTGAAACATTTTTTTTTAATGTATAATCTAGATCTACTAACCCCTTTTCAATCGGTCCCGTTGCGATTTTATCCATATATGTTTCTGGTGCATTAAAAAGATTTCCTTTTTTAGCAATAGCAATAACAGAAGTTGCACCAGGTAAATTATTTGCTGCAAAATTTGTTCCTTCTAAAGGATCAACAGCAATATCAAAATAGGGTCCATTTTTATTTCCAAGTTTTTCACCCGTATAAAGCATAGGTGCCTCATCAAGTGAACCTTCACCTATAACAACTTCACCATTCATATCAATTTTATTTAATTCAAACCTCATAGAGTCAACAGCTGCTTGATCTGCTGCGATCTTGTCTTTTTTTCCAACCAAATAAGATGATGCAAGGGCTGCCTTTTCAGAAACTTTTAAAATCTGATCAACATACTTTTTATCAATAGTCATTAATCTTTTTGAATAACTATTTCAGTAGAATTTATTACACTCTCAAATTCTCTTAGACGTTTATAAACACTTGCCAGCTCTATAATGGTAGGCCAAGCTTTTAATAAGTATTGCATAGAACCTTCAACTCTTCCAAATGCTCTTATAATTTGTTGCATAACACCTAATGTTACAACACCTGCTACAATAGCTGGAGCCAAGAAAACATAAGCTGATAATACATTTGCTTGTAAGTAAGCCATACGACCAATATTAAAATATAAATACCTTGTATAGCTTAAAAAATGAATTGAACGAACGTCATCAAATAATTCATTTATTGTTTTAGGTCTAACGTTACCATCATCTTCAGCTACTACTAATATCTTTCTGTATGCAGCCTCTTTTTTTTGTAGATCATATTCCACTCCAACTAAACGCAATATCCAACCTAATCCTATCAAGAATGCTGTACCACCCAATGTCCAAAGTAATGCACCAGTTATCAGTCCATATTGCCAATCACCAAAAAAGAAAATTGGTATACCTACTGATAGCCCTAATAAAATTGGAGTAAATTGTATTAATACCATGACTGACTCAATAAAACTTGTACCTAGAGATTCCATAATACGGGTAAACTTAATTGTATCTTCTTGAACTCTTTGTGAGGCACCTTCTATTTTACGAGCTCTATCATAAACGGAATGATACCATTCCACCATCGCAGTTCTCCATCTAAACAAGAAGTGTGCTGTAAAAAAACTAATTACAACGTAAAGAGCTATATATATACCAGCTAGTGTAATAAATGATGCTAAATTTGCCCAGTACTCTTCAATTGTAATAGCGTTGGGTTTAGCAAGTGCTTTTTGAATCATATCGTAGAACACACCAAACCACTCATTTATTTTTACATCAATTTTTACTTGAACCCACAATGATAACAAAATTACAAATGAACCTAACCAAGACCATAATTGCCATTTTTTTTTTGTAAAAAATTTAAACATATGGATTATTTAAGAAAGTTATCAGCGTATGATTTTTTAATTGTTTTTCTTTTTTGTGGTTCTATGATTTCGAAATCTATTTTATTTTTTTTTGCATATTCAGTTGCTAGTTCTTTGGTAGAAAATTCTAAATTTAATTCTGAAAGTGTATTAGTGCTTGTCTCCCAACCCATCAAAGGGTTAACACCAGCATTTTCAGTTTCAAATTTGATAACCCATTTGTCAGATTTACCCAAGCCGGATTGCATTGAGTTTTTTGTGGGTATATAGATCTTAGCTTTGTTCATAATAAGTGGTCGGGGCGAAAGGATTTGAACCTTCGACCCTCTGGTCCCAAACCAGATGCGCTACCAGGCTGCGCTACGCCCCGATTGAGGTACTAATACATTAGATATTGATAATTTCAAAGAATAAAGAACATCAAATAAAGGGCTTTTTTATAAGAATCAGATATAAATCAATAATGATCATCACTTGTAATAATTGTAATAAAAAATTTGATATAGACTCAAATTTAATTTCAGACAATGGTCGTTTGTTACAGTGTTCTAGCTGCGATCATAAATGGTTTTTTAAAAAAGAAGTTCTTGAAAACGCCGTAAACCCTATTGTTGAAGATATTGACAATGATAATATTAATATTTTTGTTCAAAATAACCCCTCAAACAACGATGAGATTAACCCATCAGATCTACTGAATGATGAGGTTGATATAGATACAGAAGAAAAGCTTGACGAAAAAATTGAGGTCAATAATGAAGAAGAACCAAAGAATAAGATTGATGCTAATATAATTGAAAGCACAACAGCAATTGCTAAACCAAAAAAACAAAAAAACTTTAAGATATTAAATATTTTTATTGTAGCAATTATTTCATTCGTAGCTTTTATAATTATTGTAGATACTTTTAAATATCCTATTGGAAAAATTGTCCCAAATATTGAATTTATACTTTATAATCTTTATGAAAGTATTAGAGATATCTCATTATTTATTAGTGATTTAACATAAAATTATGATCAAAAATCTTTCAAAGCCTTTTAAATGGTTTTTTCAGTTAGAGGCTGCAAGTGGTCTTGTATTATTAATTGCTGCAATTATTGCTCTTGTAATAAGTAATTCTAGTTTTAGTAATTTATATTTTGATACATTAAACCAATACCTGTTTGTGGGTATTAATGATTTTGGTTTAAAACTTTCCGTACATCACTGGATTAATGATTTATTGATGGCAATTTTTTTTTTCTTTGTAACACTAGAAATTAAACGAGAATTTATTCAAGGTGAGCTTTCTAACTTAAAAAAAGCGTTACTACCGATTATAGGAGCTGTTGGAGGAATGGTCGTCCCTGCTCTAGTTTATGTTTTTATAAATCTTGGTAATTCTGAAACATTGAATGGTTGGGCAATTCCATCAGCTACTGACATTGCGTTTTCACTGGGAATTTTATCTTTACTTGGTTCAAGAGTTCCAATTTCTTTAAAAATCTTTTTAACAGCTCTTGCTATTATTGATGACCTTGGTGCGATATTAATTATTGCTTTTTTTTATTCTGGTGACTTAAGTATAAGTTATCTAAGTTTAATCTTAATTTCATATATTTTATTACTTACCTTAAATAAATTTGGTGTTAAAAAATTTATCCCCTATTTAATAATTGGTGCCTTCATGTGGTTCTTCACATATAAATCTGGAATTCATGCAACAATTGCAGGTGTTCTTTTGGCTTCTACCATACCTCATAGGATCAAAGACAAAGATTTCTCTTTATTAATTAAACTTGAGCATGCAATCAGTCCTTATGTTGCTTTTATGATAATGCCTATATTTGCATTCGCTAATGCAGGTGTATCTTTAGATGGATTATCATTAACTTCATTATTAGAACCTGTTCCATTAGGTATTCTTTTAGGGTTGTTTGTGGGTAAACAAGTTGGGGTTATGCTTGTTTCTTTCGTTGCTGTTAAATTTGGTGTAGCTCAAATGCCAGACAAGTCTAACTGGTTAAGCTTATATGGAGTTTCAATATTAACAGGTGTTGGCTTTACAATGAGTTTGTTTGTTGGAAACCTAGCATTTGCTGAAAATATTCAGTATATAGATGGTGTAAAAATTGGTGTTCTTGCAGGGTCCTTACTGTCTACTGTATTTGGATATTTTATATTATTGTATGCCTCTAAAAAATAATCCATGCTTTATAAAAACAATTTATTAATCTTACTAATAATATCTATGTTCACATTTTTTGAAAAAGTTGAAGCTAAATACGAAAAGCTATTTTTTGATCACTCGATAAAAGATATTAACAATGAAGCTATTGATTTAAATCAATATAAAGGAAAAACTATACTTTTGGTAAATGTTGCTAGTAAATGTGGCTTTACTAAACAATATACAGGCCTTCAAGATCTTTATGAGAAGTATAAAGACAGAGGTTTCTATGTGATTGGTGTTCCGTCAAATCAGTTTGGTGGACAAGAACCAGGGTCTAATTCCGAGATTAAGGATTTTTGTGAAACTAATTTTAATATTACATTTCCAATAACTGATAAAACAAACGTTAAAGGCGATGATGCACATGATTTATATAAATGGGCAAAAAAAAATTATGGTAACTCGACTGTTCCTAAGTGGAATTTTCATAAAATTTTAATTAATAAAGAAGGAAAAATACAGGACACGTTCAATTCTTTTATTACACCAATGTCAGATAAGATAACAAAACAAATAGATTTAATCCTTTAAACTAACAGTCAAACCATCAAAACCAGGAATAATATTTTTAGGTAATCTTTTCTTAAGTTTCGCATAATCTAAATCACTATGCATATTTGTTAATATAGTTTTTCTAGGAGTAAGAATTTTAACTATTTCTAAAACTTGATCTAAATTGAAATGCGCTGAATGATTACGGTACCACAGACAGTCAATAATCAAGTATTCTAAATTTTTTAATTTTTTGTAATCTTTTTTAAAGAATAAACTAATATCACTTGCATAAGCTAATTTATTATTAATTAGATAGCATATACTTTTAATATTACCATGCTGAACTGGTATTGATTCTATTTTAATTTTATTATTTTTATTTGTAATTTGATGTTGTTTTTTAAGATTATTGATACTTAAAGTTGATGGATAACCATAAGATGATTTAAAACAATATTTAAAAGTTGAAAGTAAATATTTCTTAGTATTAGAGTCTGCATAGACTGGAATTTGTTTTTTATTTATTAAAAAAAATGGGCGAAGGTCATTAATACCATGTGTTTGATCTGCGTGAAGATGTGTGTAAAAAACTTTGCTAATAGTTCTAATTTTATTTTTTAGAAGTTGTGACCTTAAATCTGGTGATGTGTCTATTAGGATATTTTGATCATTAAATTTGATTAAAGCAGAACATCTTGTTCTAAAATTCTTTTTATTTTTTAAATCACAATCGCCAGAATATCCATCTGCTCTAGGTACACCCATAGAGCTACCACTACCCAAAATGACAAATTTAAGAGACATTATAGGTTGAAAAGTTTGTCAAAATTTTTAGTAGTTAAATCGGACATTTCCTGAGTGGTCTTTTCTTTTAAAATGGATAATTTTTCTAGAGTATACTTGATAAAACTTGGTTCATTTTTTTTTCCTCTCATTGGTATAGGAGCTAAAAATGGGCTATCTGTTTCAACAAGTAGTCTATCTAAAGGAATATTTCTAAAAGTTTCTTGAAGATCTAGGCTATTTTTAAAAGTAATTATTCCACTCGCTGAAAAAAATGCATCTAATTCAAGTAATTGATTTGCAAAATTTAATGAACCGGTAAAACAATGCATTAAAATTTTTAATTTTTCTGATTTATATGATTTTAGGATTTCATATGTTTCATCCTCAGCATTTCTAGAATGTATGATAATAGGTATATTAAGACCTATAGAAGCCTCTATATGGGCTTTAAAGCTATCAATTTGCCTTTCTTTGTTGCTATGATTATAAAAAAAATCTAAGCCAGTTTCACCTATGCCAATAATTCGTTCATTTTGATTTATTTGATTAATTATATAATTTTTATCAATTAAAAGACTTTCCTCAGTCTCATGAGGGTGAATACCAAACGTTCCATAAATCATTGGATCTAGTTTAATAATATTCTTTATCCTATCAAAACTTTCTACCGTAGTGCATATCGTTAATAGTTTTGAGATACCAACTTCTTTAGATCTTTTTATAATATCACTTAAATTCTCAAGTAATGGTTCGTGATCTAAATGACAATGAGAATCAATCATCTTTCTTTTCAATTTTTTTAAATAAAATATCTATTTTCTTAATAGGTTTTCCAGATACAAGATAGTCGTGTTTGGCAATAGATTCAAAATTAATTGCATCTACATTTAAATTAAAAATCTTTAAGGCTTTTTCTATTGAACTTGGGATTATTGGATAAAGCATGAATGAGATTTTTCTAATCATTTCTAAAGATGTATAGACAATTGTATTTAATCTGTTTTTATCATCTTTTTTTTTCCAAGGTTCCTGGTCATTAAAATACTTATTTGCTTCAAATAAAGCACTAATAATAAAATTAATATAATAATTAATATTTTGATTATCAATTTCAGTACGTATAGCCGTTAAATTATCAGTAAATTTATTTAGCATCACTAAATCTTCGTCATTAAATTCTTTATTGTCTGGTACAGATGAGGAGCAATTTTTCTCAGCAAATGCAGTAACTCTTTGACATAAATTTCCGTAATTATTAGCTAAATCACTATTGATACAATCCTCTAACCTATCTTGTGAAATGTTACCATCATTACCAAATGAAACTTCTTTAATTAAATAATATCTTAAGGGATCAAGACCATAAATTTCAATAATATCTAAAGGATCAAGAATATTTCCTTTTGATTTAGACATCTTTTCATCACCAGATAAAATCCAACCATGACCATAAATTTTCTTAGGTAAAGGTATTTTTGCAGCCATTAAAAATGCAGGCCAATATACAGAGTGAAATCTCAATATATCCTTACCTATTAAATGAACAGATGCAGGCCAAAATTTTTTGAACAAAGTATTATCTGTATCTGGATAGTTTAAAGCGCTTATATAATTAGTTAGAGCATCGAGCCAAACATAAATTACATGATCTGGACTATTAGGGACTTTGATGCCCCAAGAGAATGCTTTACGACTTATAGATAGGTCTTTTAACCCACCTTTTACAAAGCTAACTACTTCATTTTTTCTAGATTTTGGTGAAATAAAGTCAGGATTTTTTTCATAATAATTTAGTAATTCATCTTGCCACTTAGACAGCCTAAAAAAATAAGACTCTTCCTCTATCCATTCAACTGGTGAACCAGATGCAGTTGCCATCTTAATGTTTTCTTTTTCAGTAATTTCTTCATCACTATAGAAAGCTTCGTCAGAAACAGAATACCAGCCCGAATATTTCGATAAATAGATATCATCATTTTTTTCAAGCTCGCTCCATAAATGTTGAACTGTTTTTTTGTGTCTCTCTTCGGTAGTTCTAATGAAATCAGTATTAGATAAATTTAATGTTTTTGAAAGATCCCTAAATGTTTGACTAATTTCATCACAAAAAGCCTGAGGATCAACATTTTTTTTCTCTGCTGCTCTTTGTATTTTTAAACCGTGCTCATCAGTACCTGTTAAAAAATGCACATTAAAACCATC
>CAJQTI010000033.1 GCA_905618915.1 uncultured Candidatus Pelagibacter sp.
TTTTGTAAACCAGTATTTTTCATCGTCTTTACTGTCTTCATCATCCCAGCTTTCAAATTCATCATCTTCACCAGATTCCACAACAGTTTTTTCTGGGAATTTTAGAATAATCTCTAAAGGTGTAGTACCACCTAGTTTTTCATCAATAAGTTTCATGCCTTTGTAGATTTCAGTATTTTTATTAAAATAGTTTATAAAACTGTTTTCAACTTCAAGCTTACTTATTCCAACAATACTTAAAGCAACAACCAAACCTGTTACTAAAAAAATTATACTTTTATGGTTAATAGAAATTTTACCAAAAAAAGAAGTAATTTTAGAATCTGCATCTTCTTTAACTTTAACTTTGTTGCTTGACATAAAGCTCAGTAGAGTAGGGAGTAATGTAAATGTAATAATAAAAGAAGTTATTAATCCTAAAGTCATCATCCATCCAAAATCAATAATAGGTTTAATGCCGCTAAATACTAAAGATAAAAAAGCACATATAGTTGTAAGAACTGTGTAAATGATCGGCCAAAACATCTTACTAGTTGTCATTGTAGTAATTTTCAAATTATCTAAATTTGGAAAGTCTTCTCTTAATTGTAGAAATCTAGTACTCATATGAATATTCATTGCCATAGTTAGAATTAACATTAGAGCAATAAAGTTTGAGGATATAACGGTAACCTTCCAACCTAAAAGGCCAAGTAGACCAGTCATAATTAAAACTGAAAAAAAGCAGCTACTAATTGGAACAATAATCCAAATTAGCTTTCTAAATATAAACCACAGAGTAGCGATAATAAATAAAAGAACTCCTAGACCAAAAACAATAATATCACTTTTAATAAATGACATCATATCATCTGTGATCATTGGAATACCTCCAAGGTAAATTTTTCCAACATCCCCATAGCTTTTAATGATCTCTCTTATCTGAGTGATATTTTCGTGATTTTTCTTTTTTAAAGTGTCTTTATAATCTTCAATCTCTTGAACTGATTTATTTTCAATATCTTTTAGTTCATCCTTTTTTATATAAACAATTATGCCACTTGTTCTACCATCTTCACTTATTACAAAATTTCTAAAAACCGGACTATTTAATATTTCTTTAAATCCTCTTTCAGTATCAACACCCTCATCTTTTAGAGTTTTAAAGCTTTCTAATCTTTCCTGAAGAGGTGCTTCTGAATTACTTAATAAAGGAATATCGAGTAGCGTAATAACACTATGAACCCAATCTAGACTTTGGATTTTATATTTTAAACTTAAAAGATTATTAATAGAAGATTCAGTTATCATTCCTTCATTAGGAGAATAGGTTAAGATTAAAAACTCTTTAGAACCATATCTTTCAGTGACCTCTTTTAAATATTCAAGATCAGGATCACCTTCAATTAATAGAGTATCAGATGAGGCATCTAGCCTAAAATCTTTAGAAAAATACCCAAAACTTAAAAGGGTAATTAATAGTAGTACAAAAATTGACTTAGGGTTTTTTAAAATAATATTTTGATATAATTGCGATAGCATTTAATGCTATTTATATTGGATATTAGTTAATTTGAGTATCTTTAAATTTAGTAAATGCTGCCTCAAATTCTACCATAATATTACCAGTTGGGCCGTGTCTCTGTTTTCCAATAATAAGTTCAGCTAAATGTGAAACCTCACTCATCTTTGCTTGCCATTCAGCATGTTCAACAGTTGCTGGTCTTGGTTCTTTTCTTTCTAGGTAGTAAGCTTCTCTATAAACAAACATCACAACATCTGCATCTTGCTCAATTGATCCAGATTCTCTCAAATCAGATAGAAGTGGTTTATGATCATCTCTTTGCTCAACTGCTCTTGATAACTGTGAAAGAGCAATCACAGGAAGTTTAAGTTCCTTAGCCATGGCTTTAAGACCTTGGGTGATTTCAGAAATTTCTTGAACTCTGCCATCCCTATTATTTCCTGATCCTCTCATTAACTGAATATAATCGACAACAATTAAATCTAAACCATGCAATCTTTTAATTCTTCTTGCTCTGTTGCTCATCGCAGCAACACTGATTGCTGGAGTTTCATCAATAAACAAAGGTAGCTCAGAAATATTTTTTGAAGTTTCAATAAATTTATCAAACTGTTCATCAGAAATTTTTCCTCTTCTAATGTCATTTGATTTAATTCTGGATTGTTCTGCTAAAATTCTAGTTGATAGTTGTTCAGAAGACATCTCAAGTGAAAAGAAGGCAACTGCAGACTTTTTTCCTTTTTCCTGCAATTTTTGAGCAGCATGAAAAGCTATGTTTGTAGCTAAAGCCGTTTTTCCCATAGAAGGTCTCCCAGCAATAATAATTAAATCAGAATTATGAAGACCACCCAATCTATCATCTAGATCTCTTAAACCCGTGGGTACCCCCACAATTCCCTCATCATTTTTAAATGCCATTGAAGCCATTTCTATAGTTTGCTTCACTGCCTCATCAAACTTAACAAGAGATGAATTAAAAGATCCTTTTTCAGCCAGATCAAATAATAATCTTTCTGAATTTTCAATTATATTTTGGCCATTAACATCTAAATCATTTAATTTTGCAGCATCAATTGTATTTTCAGATATCTTAATTAACTCTCTTCTAACAAACATATCATAAATAATTCTTGAATATTCTATTGCTTGTCGTGGTGGTGTAGAAAATTTTGTAACTTTCACTAAATATTCTGGAACATTTAATTCGTCTTTTTCATTTTCAAAATAATTTTTTAAGGTAATAGGATTTGCAAGCATCCCTTTATAAATTAAACTTTCAATTGCTGAAAAAATACTTTGATGCATGGGATCATAAAAGTTAATGCTGGAAATGATGGTGTTTATTTCATCAAATA
>CAJQTI010000034.1 GCA_905618915.1 uncultured Candidatus Pelagibacter sp.
GAGATTTCTGCTACAGTAAATTTCTCTATCTCTACAGTGTCACTTGAATAAAACTCTTCATAAGATAATTTAGTAAAATTTCTTGAATAAAAGTCCAAGGTTTTTTTAATTAAAAGTATAACTATCAAGAATTTATTATGATCTTTATAAGAAGCATAAATTCCATTTAGCCAACTCATTTGATGACTTACCCATACTGAGCCAACAGTAGAGTATCTGTTCTCCATTACACCAAGTATGTCCTCTTTATATATCTGCTTACTAATATCTGGAATTTTAACCTTCATAATAAGATCATAACTTCTTAAACCCAAAATGAACATTGAATAAAACTAGTTAAACCAAAATAAACATTGAATATAATTATTTAAACCCAAAATGAGCTTTAAATAAATTGTTTACGGAACTAATTAATGGTTATTAACAACAATGAGTGCTGAAAAAATTTTACATGTAGACCAAAACCAAAACATTTTAAAAACCCCTGTACTGAGTGAGGTTAAGTTTTCTGGACGTGTTGATATCAATGATTTATTGACGAGAGCAAGAAAAGCAAAAGAAAAAGAAAATAAAATAAATTTAGTTTTCTTTGGTTTAATTTCTGCACTTGTAGTAATTGTTGGAATTATCTTATCCTTTTAATTACATATTTCCATATTTAGGTCCACCACCACCTTCTGGTGTTACCCAAGTAATATTTTGAGAAGGTTCTTTAATATCACATGTTTTACAATGAATACAATTTTGAGAATTTATGACAAACTTATTAACATTGTTTTCAATTTGAACTTCATAAACTCCAGCAGGGCAATATCTTTGAGCCGGTTCATCAAATTTTTCTAAAGTATAGCTAATTGGTAAATTTGAATCTTTAAGTTGTAAGTGCACTGGCTGATTTTCAGTATGGTTTGTGCCTGTTAAATAAACTGAACTTGTTTTATCAAAAGTAATAACATTATCAGGTTTAGGGTAATCAATTTTTGGCATTTCACTTGCTGGCTTTAAGGTTTCATGGTCAGCATGTTTATGTCTAAGTGTTAAGGGTAATTTTCCTCTAAATAAAATTTGATCTATTCCTGTAAATATTATTCCAAATATTAGACCCCAGCTAAAACTAGGTTTAACATTTCTTGCTTGATGTAGCTCCTCATAAACCCAGCTTTTTTTAAACTTATCTTCATAAATTGATAACTCTTTATTTTCTTTTAAATTTTTAAAAATAGTTTCTGCTGCAATCATTCCACTTTTCATTGCAGTGTGTGACCCTTTGATTTTAGGCATATTTAAAGTTCCAGCATCACAACCAACTAATAATGCTCCAGGCATAGACATCTTAGGTAAACTTTGTATTCCTCCTTCAATTAAAGCTCTTGCTCCATAAGAAATACGTTTTCCACCTTCAATTACTTTTTTTATTGCTGGGTGGGTTTTAAATCTTTGAAATTCATCAAACGGTGAAAGGTATGGATTTTTATAATCTAGACCAATTACATACCCTAAAAAAATTTGTTTATTTTCTGCGTGATACATAAAACTTCCACCATAAGTATTATTATCTAATGGCCATCCAGCTGTATGCATAACCATTCCTTCATCATGATTTTTATCTGTTGCCTCCCAGATTTCTTTAAATCCAATTCCATACTGTTGAGGGTCTTTACCTTCATCGAGGTTAAATTTTTTTATAAGTTCTTTTCCAAGGTGTCCTCTACACCCTTCAGCAAATACTGTTACTTTTCCATTTAATTCTATACCTGGCTCAAAGCTATCTTTTTTATTTCCCTCTTTATCAACGCCCATATCTTGAGTTGCAACACCTTTTACAGATCCATCTTCATTATATAAAATTTCACTAGCAGGAAATCCTGGAAATATTTCAACACCTAAAGCTTCAGCTTGTTCTGCAAGCCATCTACATAAATTGGCTAGACTAATTATATAATTGTTATGATTTTGTTGAACTGAAGGAAGTAGCCAAGTTGGCCAACTTAACGATTTTGTTTTACTTAAAAATAAGAATTTTTCTTTTAAAACTCTTGTTTTAATTGGTGCATTTAACTCTTTCCAGTTAGGAAATAGCTCGTCTAAAGCTCTAGTTTCAAACACGTTACCACTTAAAATATGGGCACCAATCTCTGAAGCTTTTTCAAGTAAACAAACATTTAATTCTGGGTCTAATTGCTTAAGTTTTATAGCCGTAGACAGTCCTGATGGACCTCCACCAACGATTACCACATCATAATCCATTGCTTCTCTAGGCATATCTTAAATTTTTACAGTACTGATTATTTTTGTATACTATTTAATTTATTCAATTCTTCTAGGAATTGAGGTAATGCCTCAAATAAATCAGCTTCTAGACCGTAGTCTGCGACACTAAATATTGGAGCTTCACCATCTTTATTTATAGCAACAATTATTTTACTTTCTTTCATTCCAGCTAAGTGTTGAATTGCTCCTGAAATTCCAACAGCAATATATAGGTCAGGTACAACTACTTTACCAGTTTGACCAACTTGGTGTTCATTGCTTATATAGCCTGCATCAACTGCAGCACGTGACGCTCCAATTGCAGCATTTAGTTTATCTGCAATATCAGCAATCAATTTGAAATTCTCTCCATTCTGCATTCCTCTACCACCTGAAATTACAATTCTAGCTGTTCCTAGTTCAGGTCTATCTGATTTAACTTCTTCTCTTTTAATAAATTTTGATAAAGTAAACTCTTTAGTTGCTTCAATTTTTTCTATAGTAGCAGATCCACCAGACGTTTCACAGGGTTCAAATGAAGTTGGTCTAATTGTTATGCATTTTTTTGTATCTGTACTTTTTACAGTAGCAAATGCATTTCCTGCATAAATAGGTCTTATAAATGTATCCGATGATATAACTTTAGTAATATCGCTTACTTGAGATATATCTAAATGTGCTGCTATTCTTGGCATTAAGTTTTTACCAAATGTATTTGCAGAGCTAACAATATGAGAATAGTTTTCTGAAACTTTTACAGCTAATGGAGCAAAGTTTTCAGCTAAATAGTTTTCATAATGAGCAGCTTCAGCATGCAACACCTTTTTAACAACTGACATTTCAGATAATGCTTTAGCAACATCACCACAATTATTTCCAATTAATAAAACATGTACATCAGCGTCCATTTGTGATGCTGCAGTAATTGCATTTAATGTAAAAGGTTTTACTTCTTTATTGTTATGTTCTGCTATTAATAAAACTGACATTATATTACCTTTGCCTCATTTTTAAGTTTGCTAACTAATTCAGCAACACTTGCAACTTTAATTCCTGCTTTTCTTTTTGGAGGTTCTTCTACTTTAATTTGTTGAACTCTAGGTGTTATATCAACTCCTAGGTCTGCAGCTGTAAATATCTCTATAGGTTTTTTTTTAGCTTTCATAATATTTGGTAAAGACGCATATCTCGGTTCATTTAATCTTAAATCACACGTCACAATAGCTGGAAGGTTAACTTCAATTGTTTCTAATCCTTCATCGATTTCCCTTGTTACTTCTAGAATTTTATCTTTTATTTCAATTTTTGATGCAAATGTTGCTTGAGGCCAATTTAATAAGGCACTTAACATTTGACCTGTCTGGTTACAATCGTCATCAATTGCTTGTTTACCCATAAATACTAAGTCTGGTTTTTCTTTATCAACAATTTTTTGAAGTGCTTTTGCTACAGCTAATGGTTCAACAGTTCCTTCGGTTTTGATTAATATTCCCCTGTCAGCGCCCACTGCTAAAGCTTTTCTTACAGTTTCTTGTGACTTTTCTTCACCCACTGTAATTGCAATAATTTCTGTTGCTTTACCTGCTTCTTTAATTTTTACAGCTTCTTCAATTGCATTGTCATCAGGTGGGTTACTAGACATTTTAACATTATCTGTAACGACTCCAGTTCCATCCTCTTTAACTCTAACTTGAACGTTGTAATCAATTACCCTTTTAACAGCGACTAATATTTTCATTATGATCTCAATAAATTATTTTCAGGATCGTAAGGGCTTTCCTCTAAAATAGTACAATCATACATTTTACCAAGAATATCAATTTTTAATTTTTGACCAGTTGTCGCAATATCAGGTTTTATCATTCCTAATGCAATAGATTTTCCTAACCTAAATCCAAAATCACCTCCAGTTGCACGTCCTACAACTTTACCATTTTCATAAATTGGATTATTACCTAAGACATCTGCATCTTCAACGTTATGAATTTCCATTGTTACTAATTTATTTGAAAAACCTTTTTCTCTCCATTGATTAAGTGCGTCCAGACCAATAAAGTTTCCTTTATTAGGATGTATAAATCTATCTAACCCAGATTCGTATGGTGAATATTCAATTGATAATTCTGTTCCGACAAGTTTATAAGATTTTTCAAGTCTCAAACTATTCATTGCTCTAATCCCATAGGGCTTAATACCTAAATCTTTTCCTGCTTCCATCAATTTATCAAATATATGATTTTGATATTCAATTGGATGATGAAGCTCCCAACCTAACTCACCAACAAAGTTTACTCTCATGGCATTTACTGGAGCGTTTCCAACGTTTACATTTTTAGCGCTTAACCATTTAAAGTTTTCTTTTGAGAAGTCGTCTCTTGATACTCTTGTCATTAATTCTCTAGCCTTTGGACCAGACACAACAAGTACACCCATACTATTAGTTAGATTTTCAAATTGAACTGTCCCATCTGTTGGCATCCATTTTTGAATCCAATCATGGTCTAATCTTTGATTTGCTCCCGCAGAAACTAAATAGAAACTATCTAACGCTTCTCTCATTATTGTAAATTCAGAATGAACTCCTCCCTTGGTATTAAGGGCATGACATAAACCAATTCTTCCAATTTTTTTTGGAAGTTTGTTAGCTACTAAATAATCTAAAAACTCTTCTGCACCGGGACCTTTAATTCTACACTTTGCAAATGCGGTCATATCTAAAAGACCCACGTTTTCTTTTACATTTTTACACTCTTTTTTTATTGCTTCAAACCACTTGGATCTTCTAAAAGACCAATCATCTTTTTGCTCCATTCCATCTGTTGCAAAGAAGTTTGGTCTCTCCCAACCAAATTTTTGTCCAAATACAGCACCTAAATCCTTCATTCTGTCATAACAAGGTGATGTTCTTAATTCTCTAGCAGCACCTCTTTCTTCATCAGGATAATGAACTTTAAATACATGATTGTAAGCTTCTTCATTCTTTTCTTTTAAGTATGATTTTGTTGCATAGTCACCAAATCTTCTTGGATCAACACCAAGCATATCAACCGTTGGTTCTCCATCAACTATCCATTCTGCAAGTTGCCATCCCGCTCCACCTGCTGCAGTAATACCAAAACTATGTCCTTCATTAATCCAAAAATTTTTAAGTCCCCAAGCTGGACCAACAATAGGATTTCCATCTGGTGTATAGCAAATTGCACCATTATAAACTTTTTTAACACCTACTTCTCCAAAGGCTGGAACTCGATGAATTGCACCTTCAATATGTGGAGCCAGTCTATCTAAATCTTCTTGAAATAATTCATACTCAGAATCTTTTGATGGTCCATCAACATAACAAGCTGGAGCACCATCTTCATAGGGTCCTAATATCAAACCACCTGCTTCTTCTCTCATGTACCATCTGCTATCACTATCTCTTAAAACTCCCATCTCTGGTAAGCCTTCTTTTTTTCTTTTTAAAATATCTGGGTGTGCTTCTGTCACAATATATTGGTGTTCAACAGGTATAGCAGGAATATCTAAACCAACCATTTTTCCAGTTTGTCTTGCAAAGTTCCCTGAACAAGAAATTACATGTTCACATTCAATAGATCCTTTGTCAGTTTCAACAACCCATCCATCTTTAGTTTGTTTAATTCCAACTACAGCTGTGTTTCTATAAATTTCTGCACCCATATTTCTTGCACCCGTAGCCATTGCTTGAGTTAAATCAGCAGGCTGAATATAACCATCTTCTGGGTGTTGGATTGCTCCAAGCAAATCATCTGTACGACATAGAGGCCAAATTTCTTTTACTTGATCTGGCGTTAAAAATTTTACATCAACACCTATAGTTTGTGCAACACCTGCATACTGATGATACTCATCCATTCGATCTTTAGTGCTTGCTAAACGAATATTTGACACAACACTGAAACCAACATTCTGTCCAGTCTCTTCTTCTAATTTTTTATAAAGATCAACTGCATACTTATGAAGTTGTCCAACTGAATAACTCATGTTGAATAATGGAAGCAGACCTGCTGCATGCCAAGTTGATCCTGAAGTTAATTCTTTTCTCTCGACAAGAACAACATCTGATAAACCTTTTTTTGCTAAGTGGTAAAGAGCACTTACTCCTACTACACCACCACCAACAACTACAACTTTTGCTTTAGATTTCATTAATGCGATTCCTACTAAATTTTCATAATTTACGAAACAAAATTCGTTTAGTTATTAAATTAAATTGAGGATCCAAGTGGCATTGGGGCTGAGACCATTGTGGTCAACCAACAACCTTTCAGCGGACCTTCTGCTGTATATTTTTCAACCGTCCAATTGAATTTATAATAGGCCTTATCTTTATCAAGGACAGTTACTTCAAAAAGAGCTGTTAAATCAGTTATTTTTATCTCAACAACCTTATGATCTAGGTGGTTAAGAAGCATTCCGTAAGACTTACCCTTAATCATGGTCTTAAATCGTTCTAATGGACCTGTATTTTTTTGATTATTTGGATGTGCAAATTCCCAGGTCTGTTCAATCCCATTATCTTTTTTAGGGTTGTCATTCTGTTTTAGGCTTCTTAATTGAATTTGGACAACTAGAAAGGGTTCGATCCCATTGTTAGGCTTTACTAATTCTGCATAAGATATTGATGAGTTTAATAAAGTAATTAAAATTACCCTATATATTAAGTGCTGTATTTTTGACGTCTTCCAAAAATTGTTTTCTTTTTTCATCACTTACAAACGGTACAGCAAAGTATCTTCTGTAGACAATATTATAAATGCCACACATATGAAACACACCTCTTTTTAACCTTCTAATTGGTAAATTTAAGAAAAATGTTGTGATTGCTAATCTTGGAGAACCATAAGTGCAAAATATAATCGCTTTTTTTTTATGCAAATTGCCAATTGGATAACCGTAGTTTCCCCATAATTGCTTAAACGTAAACGCCCAAGGTGGTGCTAAAACTTTATCTATCCATCCCTCGACTATTGCTGGCATTCTAAAATTCCAAATCGGTGCAATTAGAACAATTATATCACATTCTTCTATTCTTTTACGATGACTTAAAACATCTTCACCTGGTTCCTCACCAGCAAAAACTGGATCAAATTTTTCCTTATAAAGATCAACAGCATCAACTTTATTACCATTATCTTCTGCTGTTTTGATAAAAGTATCTCTTATTGCTGCATTAAAAGATTCGTCATTATAATGACCATATATAAGAAATATTTTTTTCATTTGTGTATTTTTAAACTAGTTCTATAAGAAAGCCATGAAAAATTTTTATGTACTTGAGGGTGAGCATACAAACCCTAACGAAATTAAAACAATATTAAAGAATACCGAAAAGAAACATGGTCCTTTTGAAGAGAAAGAAGCCACCCAATTTGCCAAAGGATTAATTCAAAAAAATATAGATGATTTTTATCATCGAGCTTGGGTAATCAAAAACTAATTCTGTAAAACTGGAAAAGCTAGGTTTATCCTTAAAATATCAATTATTAATTTAATAAAAATATTTTCTAAATTATTCCAAATAATTTTTCAAATTCGATTTTAGTACATCTGTTAGCAATGTAATAAATTTTATTTTTTATAGCTATTTCTTTAGCCTTATCATTTTCAATATTAAGTTGTAGCCACAAAACATGTGCTCCAATTTCTTTAGTTTGATTAGCTATATCTATAGCCTCTTCACTTGGCCTAAAAACGTCTACTATATCGACTTTTTCTTTTATATCTAATAGAGTTCCATAAACTCTTTCCCCATGTATTGTGTCATTTACACATGTTGGGTTTACAGGAATAACTTTATAACCAGATTTTTGTAAGAATTTCATTACTATATTTGAATCTTTTTCTTTTTTTTTACTTGCACCAACTAAAGCTATTACTCTTGAGCTAATAAATAGTTCTTTAATTTTATCGTCAATTACTTGTTTTTCCATATGGGTTTTCTTTTTTCTAAGAATGCAGATATGCCTTCTTTTGCATCCATTGCCATCATATTTTGTGTCATCATTTTACTGGTATAAGCATATGCCTTCCTTAGTGGCATCTCTAATTGTTTATAAAAAGTTTGCTTACCAATTTTAATTGTTAAATTAGATTTTGAAGCGATTTGTTTAGCTAATTTTAGAACTTCATTATCTAATTTTAATTTAGAAAAATGATCATTAATTAAACCAATTTCTTTTGCATAATTTGCTTTAATAGGTTCACCAGTTAAAAGCATCTTCATTAATCTTTTTCTATTCACTTTTCGGCTAACTGCTACCATCGGAGTGCTACAGAATAATCCTATATTTACTCCAGGCGTTGCAAATATTGCATCATTAGTACTGTAAGCTAAATCACAACTTGCAACTAATTGACATCCAGCAGCAAAAGCTGCTCCATGGACTTTGGCAATAACAGGCTTCTTGCCTTCAACTATTTGAAGCATTAGTTTTGAGCACAGATTAAATAATTTTTGATATTTGGCTCTATGTTTTAAACCATTTACTTCTTTTAAATTGTGTCCAGCACTAAAACCTTTTCCTGATCCTTCTATAATTATTACTTTTATGTTCTTGTCGTTATCAAGTTTTTTAAAGGCTTTAATTAAATCTCCTAAATTTTTAAAAGAAAGTGCGTTATATGTTTTTGGCTCATTAATAATGATTGAAGCAATATCTTTATTTAAAAGTTTAACTTTAATATTACTTAAGTTTGCCATCTTCTCTCATTTTAGCTCTAATTTTTGTTGCAGAGATTTGCTGTATCTCTTCAGATAAAACGACTTCTTCAATTTTATAGCCAACCCCTCTTCCATAACAAATATTAGTAATATTTGGCACCATCATCACTTTAAATTGTCCTTCAAATTCTGGGTTTAACTTTTCTTCAATATTTTTTTTAACAGTCTCAAAATCAAATGGATTATCATCAACACCTTGAACGTCTCTAATTTGAATACAAACTTGGCCTGTTTTTTTAACTATTTCTTGAAATAAAGCATAATGACCATCATGAAATGGTTGCCATCTTCCTAACATTTGTGCTGTTGGTTTTTTATTATCCCATTCGTGAGCCATAGTTATATTTCCTTTGCTATTTTAGGAGCCCAATTTTCAGCATCCTGTGTTGTTACATGATAATCATATTTTTCTGGTTTTACAAACATAGCGTTGGTATCCGCAAATCTACCTTCTTTTATAGTATCAACCCAGACAACGTAGTCTGCATTAAATAATTCTCTAGCAGCAGGTGTTGGACAAACAAAATCTGCAACCACATGGTGGCCTGCTTGTTTATGTTTTTCTGCTTTTTCTGCCATTCTTTTGGCTTGTCTTTTTCTTCCTTCTTCTGAAAAATCCCAATCATCTGCAGCTTTTCTTACCTCATCTGCATTAAGCCATTTAGCATTTATTAATGGAACTAATTTTGATGCTAGAGTTGTTTTGCCTGAACCAGGCAAACCCATAATTAATATTTTTTTCATAGTGTTATTTCTTTTTGCACATATGGGTTAAAAAATATCTATATAATAAAAAAAGATAAATATTAAGCTATTTTTTAACCTCAAATAGACCAAGCCAAGCATTGACATTTTTGCTTGCTATATAATTGGATTTAAAAAATTCTACTTCTTTCCATTTATTCTTATTTTTTAATTCTACTATTTTTTTATCAAATCCATATTCTTCATAAATTCCCTCATTAATTGTAAAACAAATTAAACCTTTATTTTTTGTAATCCTTACAAATTCATCTAAAGCGCTGGGTTTAACATGTGCATATGTAAAGGTTCCAACACACATAACCGCATCATAAAAATTATCTTCCATTTTAATTGGTTGATTTAGATCTACCTTATGTAGCTTTTTATATAAATCTTTAGGTATAGTATCTAATAAAGTTTTAGATAAATCTGCTCCATGAAAATTTTTATATCCAAATTTTCTTAATTCTTTTCCAACTAAACCTGTCCCACAACCTGCATCAAAAATTAATATATCTTTTTTTTGAGCGTATTTTTTAAAAGTGTTTACTGTTTCTTTTGGACCTGAATAATCCCAATCAACCATGTCTTTATTGTATTTATCGTTGTCGCCCCACTCGTCATAAAAATTCATTACTTCTTTGGTAGTTTTCAATTTGTAAATAGGGATTTTATTCCCTACATCTTTTTTTGACATCTATTGTTTTATCAAGTTAAATTATTTGCAACCCACTTATGAAATTCATGGGTAGGATTATCCATTATTGGTGAAAAATTTCCACCATTATATGCTGGTGAATTTCTACCTTCCTGCATACCTTCAATAGCTTTTATATCTTCTGACATAACTTCTTTCCAAAATTCTGCATTTTTTTTTCTCATCTCAGCAAACTCAACTCCATTCGCACTATCATCACCAACGTAATACATCATTAAATGCTCTTTAGTCTGACTAATTGATTTGGGTTCTAACCAAAAAACATAAAAATGATCTATATGAAGACCAATCATTACGTTTGGAAATAAAGCAATATATTCAGCTTTTTTGGATAAGTCCTTAGGCCAATTTGGAAAATTATTAAAACTTTGATTTCCTTTAACAGGTTGGTCGTATTTATTTGTACCTTGACCAGCAAACCTATTAGGTAAACCTTGAATATGGTAATGATCACTAATATTTGATACTTTGTTTAATTCTGGGTGAATCCATGGAAGATGATAGCTTTCACAATAATTTTCTATTGCAAATTTCCAATTACATTTAACATCAAGACTGAAATAACCATGGTCATTTGAGTATTTAAGTAATTTTTGATCTTCCCTGGATATGAATTTTGACCATCTTTCTTCAAGAGGCTTGATATACTCATCAAACTCTAATTCATTACCATTTATATTGATGAATATTATGTCCATCCAGACTTTGGTTCTAACTTCTTTTAGGTTACTTTTTGATTTATCAAATTTATCTGTTTCATGAACATTCAGGCCACCAATATGAGGTGTCGCGACCAACTTTCCATCAAAATCGTAGGACCATGAATGATATGGACATCTTAAGACATTTTTCAAAGAACAAGGCTCATCTAAAAGCTTGAAGCCTCTATGGCTGCAAACATTATGAAATACTCTTATTTTTCTCTCTTTGTCTCTGAGAATAATAAGGGGAATACCTAGTAAGTTATAAGGTTGAGCGTCTCCTACATTTATCACAGAACTTCCAACACCAATTACTGTCCATTTATCCTTGAAAATCCTCTCTCTTTCGATCGTTAGATATTCAGGACTTGTGTAGCACTCATTTGGTAGGCCATGAGCTTCCTCGATGTGATTACCAACCACTCTAATTTTTTCCAAATCCAAGATCTTTGAAAGTTCAAGATTTTTAGGATTTTTAGACATTAAAAAAAATTATCACCAGCACAATTTTTGGCAACAAATATTTTTATCCACAAGATGAATTTCTTTGACAGCTTTTATAAAAAAGATAATGATCGGAAAAATGAATTTTTCACTTGAGGTAGGACCTCACACAGACCTAGATACTTTACCTCGCGTTAAGGATGTTTATATAACCATGCTTCCTGGTGGAGACTATAAAGAGACGGCTGAAAAAGCTGATGCTTTAGTAAAAAAAGGATTTAATCCTGTTCCACATTTTCCAGCTAGATCAATTAATGATGAGGCTCAACTTAAAGATTATATTTCAAGATGTAAAGATGTGGGTACAAAACAAGCTTTAGTAATTGGTGGTAGTAGAGATCCAATTGGAAAATTTGATAGTTCAATTCAAATTTTAGAGACAGGATTTTTTGACGGAATTAAAATAGGAATAGCAGGACATCCAGAAGGAAGTCAGGATATGTCAGATACAAAATTAGAAAAAGCCATGATAGATAAAAAGCCTTACGCCGACTATATAGTGACCCAGTGGTTACTAGAGAGTCAACCTATCATAGATTTCATTTCTAAGCAGTCAGTACCAGTGCATGTAGGAATTACTGGGCCAATGAAAATAACTAGCTTAATAAAATTTGCTAATATTGTTGGGGCAAAAAATTCCATTAATTTTCTTAAGTCTAATTTTAGTAAGGCATTAGATTTATTGAAACCTAAAGACCCTAATGAATTAATTGGGA
>CAJQTI010000035.1 GCA_905618915.1 uncultured Candidatus Pelagibacter sp.
AAACCAACGGGACAGCTAGATAGGTTTAGTCCTGGTGATAATATTGGAATACATCTTATAGATCTAATTGATATTGATGTAGATAATATTGTTTGCCATAAATTTTTAAAAAAAATCAAGACATTGGGTTGCTCCGTTTACGGCAGGTCCTCTAACCCAGAAAGTCATTTATTATTTAAGGGCAGCATTAATTATAAAAAATATGTAATGCACAAATCTTTAGAGCTCTACTTTAAAGAGCATAGAAAAAAAGCAACTATACTAGAAATAAGATCGGGAAAAGGATTACAATCCATCGGTCCAGGATCGGTAATTGATGATGAAGAGGTTCGTTGGGATAGAAATATTGAACCAACAGAATATTCAGGAGATTTAAAAAAAGATATTGATCTTGTTGTATTCGCAACAATGATCTCAATTATATATCCAGGTAAAGGACAAAGAGATGATTTCTGTTATGCCATTGCCTGCCTATTAAAGAAGTGGGGAAATTGGACCGAGGACAAAATAAATACTTTCATCTTGGAAGTTGCAGAGGCAAGTGAGCCGCCAGAGGATAGAGACAGAGATGATAGGAGAGATAACTTTGGAACAAGGGCTTATAAAGGAAACACAGCAAAAGGATTGCCTACTCTAATAGATCAAATGAGTTTACCAGGAGAGGGAGTAAAAGATATTTTTAAAGTTGTTGGAATAACTATTGGTCAAGAAAACCAAGAGGATAAAGAAAAGAAAATTACCAATCTTAAAATGTATGATTGGAATGATTATAAAAATCTAAATATCAAAGAGCCAGCGTTTATTATTGAAAGATTATTTAAAACTAAATCTATTAATTTTATATCTGGTCCTAAAGGTAATGGTAAAACAGAATGGACACTTGGACTTACAGATACAGTTTCTAAAGGTGGAAAGTTTCTAAATTATACTGTCACCGATCCATGTCCTGTTATTTATATAGACGGAGAGATGGACGAGTTTGATTTGATTGAGAGAAGAATACCTTACACACAAGAGATAGCTCCAATGCCTAACTATTTTAGTATAATCCACTATGCACAACAAATAGATCAAACAATTCCAGACATTAAATTTGAGCATGGACAGAAGTTAATCCAGGACAAAGTGAATGAAATAAGAGAAAAAACAGGTAAGTCCCCTGTCCTTGTTTTAGATAATTTAAGATCTCTCTCAAACTATAAAGAAAATGATAGCGATGATTGGAGACCGATTGGAGTATGGCTTAAGAATTTAAGAGCTCTTGATTGCACTACAATAGTAATTGATCACCATGGAAAAGGAGAGAATGCAGGGCCTAGAGGATCTTCATCTAAAACTGATTGGGCCAATGTTTCAATCTTTATTAAAAAAGTAGAAAAAGGAAGAGCCAAGGGAACCATGCGAATGGAAATTAAGTTTGATAAAGCTAGAGGCTTAAGACCAGACGAAACAGAAAGCTATGAATGTGAATATAATTTTCAAGGTCTCTGGACAATGCAGCAATCACAGACGGCACAAAGTGAAGAAACACTTCTAGGAATAATCTATGACATTAAAAGAACTGATAGATCTAAAATTAATAAAGAACATGCACAGATAGATAAGGACCTAGAAAAAGGAACTATAACTAAAAAGATCCACACCAAACTTTACAAAGCAATTAACAGAGAGCACAACACAACACAGTTAGAGATTGCAGATAAAGTTGGAGTATCAGTTGGTAAGTTAAACCAATTAATAAATGGATCCTTTGAAAGTTATTTTAGTAAAAGAAGTAATGAGGAATATCTAAAATCAAAAGAAGCGTATGGAGAAGTCATTGATGAAAAATCTATTGTTGAATTTAATGAGCTCGTTAAGAGATGGGCGGCAGAGAGAGAACATCAATATCCAACAGGATCTAAATATACTTACCAAGAGAAATATCCTAATGGAAATAAAATGCCGACGGAGATGTGGTTAAGAGACAATGCAACAGAGATAGCTCCAATAAGATTTAAAGCACTCGGACTAGCTTGGGCAGATTACTACAAGGTCGAACATGTCTTTAGGGGGATTGATGAGTAAAGAAGTTAAAACAAATTGGAAAATAAAGTTTAAAGATTACTACTCAACACCAGAAAAAGAGAAGCTTCTGAATAAACATTTGAGATTAGTATATGCAGAAAACCCAACAGCTTTCAAAGAAGAGATATTTGTTAAGCTAGAGAGATCATTAAATACAAGGAGCATAGATAACTAAACATGGCATTCAATATTAAAACCATAGGGAATAGAATGAATGAACTTACATTGCCTCAATTACATTTATTCATTCATTCATTTAGTACAAGGGTTGAAGATGAATAAGAACTACACCTCAATAAAAGGCCGTAAGCTACAAACACTTGTTAGAAATAAACTGTTAAAAGTATTCACTCATTTAAAAGAAAACGACATAGATGTTGCTAAAATAGGAGAGAATGGACCCGATATAAAGCTCTCCAGAATTGCAAAGCGTTTGATCCCATATCAAATAGAAACCAAGTCGCAGCAGAGAATGAAAACAATTTATTCCTGGCACCGACAGGCAAGTAAGAAAACAAATCTTGATGGCGTCGTAGTAATGAAATCCAATGGTAAAGATCCGTTAGTAGTTATTACTTTAGATTTATTTCTGGATCTGATAAAGTAGATGATAGCGTGCAGAAACCATGACCACCCTCTGTCCGTTGCAGAGGTAATTATGACAATATTAAAAGGCCAAGAAGAACTAGATCAATTCACCCTAACTCGTTCAGAGTATGCGAATAAGATAGAAAAATCGCCAAATGCTGTCCGTATGATGATGAGGCATGGCAAGTTATCTGGAGAGTATAGATTTGATGGATCGAAATACTTATTTAAGTCGCCGACGAGACCGCGTGAAAGCTATGATAATGACCACCTTAATTCTTTCAAGTTGACCACCCAAACAGCTCAACCAAAAAAGGTTAATAGAGGAAATCACTTCAAAGCTGATTATCCTAACGATGCTTTCCGTCTCCATAACGAGAGAAAAAAAGAACAGGCAATATTAAATAAAATCCAAGGCAAGTTTAAAAGTAAAGAACATGAATTGGAATATAACAAACTTAACAATGAAGCTCTGAAAGTATCTTTAAAGAATACTGAAAAGGAAGAGAGAAACAGTTTTACTCCGCTTAAAGATTACGGCGGTCCCGTCGCCATGAGAAGAGGTCCACCAATAGAGATTGATAGTAGACCAAGCTATGACACTTCATTTAAACCTTTTAGAAAAAACTATTCTTACTATGATGATTTTAGTAATAGTCCATTTGATGATGGATCTGTTTCAATAGACTTATCCCGATCCCGCCCCGATGACACAGAGCCGCGATTTAAGGATAAAATACAGGAAGCAATTTGGAGACTAAAGAATAATAAATAATTTGCACGCCGCATTGACCATCTTGAAGTTCCTGGTTCCTGGTTATATAATTCCGATACATTAGTAAATACACTTTAGCCCTTTGATCTATGCCCATAGGTCAGAGGGTTTTTTATTTGTAATATTTTTTTGGGATATTTTTTCTATTATAATTTTTTTATTATATTTTTTCTGAATTAGTTTTTGACCGACTAGCTATGACCAATACTAACTCTAAAGGTAAGATATAAGATACATCTGTTTATATATGATGATTGCTCCTCCATAAACGATGGCACAGCGTATCTCAAATGAGCCTCCTTTGGCTTCCGACCGAGGTTGCGAAGCAACCGAGGTCTTAATAGAACATAATACGAAGATAAGCTTATTTATCCACACCCTTATAAGTGAGGAAACAGAGTCTTTTTATAGTACGAACCATAGACTCAAAATGAACAATAAAGTTAATGCAATCAATAATAATCGGAGCTAAACTAGAACATAGACTAGAACATTTAGAGATAAATCAAGTTTCTGGTGTGAGTTTGTTTGAATAAGCGTTGGTATTCCTAAAGATAGTAAGGGAAAAAAGGCGCTTAAATTAAGCGCCTTTTAATAATTAAAGATGACTTTAACTAATTCTTTTTAGATGGAGGTGTTACTTCTTCTTTTATCTCCGCTTTAGGATCCTCAATTTGATCTTTAGCTGCTTTTTCTGGATCAAGAGGGTTACCTTCAATTTTTTTTGCTATCACTCCAGCTTTTTCTCTAATTGCCATTTCAATTTCTGCTGCAATTTTAGGATTTTGCTCTAAGTAAGTTTTAGCATTTTCTCTTCCTTGTCCAATTTTTTCACCTTTATAAGCATACCAAGCTCCAGCTTTTTCAACAATATCAGCTTTTGCACCAAGGTCTACTAATTCACCTACTTTACTAATACCTTTGCCATACATTAGGTCAAATTCAACAACTTTAAATGGTGGTGCTACTTTATTTTTAACCACTTTAACTCTTGTTGAGTTACCAATAATTTCATCTCCATTTTTAATGGCACCAATTCTTCTGATATCTAATCTAACAGATGAATAGAATTTAAGTGCATTTCCACCAGATGTAGTTTCTGGACTTCCAAACATAACTCCAATTTTCATTCTAATTTGGTTAATAAAAATCATCATTGTATTTGTGCTTGAGATTGAGCCTGTTAACTTTCTCAAAGCTTGACTCATTAATCTTGATTGAAGTCCTACGTGGTGGTCACCCATTTCTCCTTCAATTTCAGCTCTAGGTGTTAGTGCTGCAACAGAGTCAATTACGATAACAGAAATTGATCCTGATTTAACTAGAGTATCCGCTATTTCTAGAGCTTGCTCACCAGTATCAGGTTGTGAAATTAATAATTCTTCAGTGTCTACACCAAGTTTTTTTGCATAAATTGGATCTAAAGCATGTTCTGCATCTATAAACGCACATGTTCCTCCAGCTTTTTGAGCCTCTGCTAATACTTGTAATGCTAAGGTTGTTTTACCAGATGATTCTGGTCCATAGACTTCAACAACTCTTCCTTTTGGCAAGCCACCTATTC
>CAJQTI010000036.1 GCA_905618915.1 uncultured Candidatus Pelagibacter sp.
GTGTTACCAACACTTGTTATAATGCTTTAGACATTCATATCGATCAAGGTAGAGGTGACAAGCTAGCTTTAATCTATGATAGCCCAATAACTGGCAACAAAAAAAAATTTACCTACAAAGAATTAAGAGAAAAGGTTTCAAAGTTTGCAGGAGCACTAAGAAATCAAGGAGTCGACAAAGGTGATAGAGTGATAATCTATATGCCCATGATCCCAGAGGCAGTTATAGCTATGTTAGCATGTGGAAGAATTGGAGCAATCCACTCTGTGGTGTTTGGGGGATTTGCTTCTAATGAACTAGCTAGCAGAATTGATGATAGTAAAGCAAAAGTAATAGTTACAGCTTCATGTGGCTTTGAACCTGGAAAAACTGTTGAGTACAAACCATTGGTTGATGCAGCAATTAAGATGGCTTCTCATAAAATTGATAAAATGATTTTATTTCAAAGAATAGATCATACAGTTGAGCTTAATGCTCCAAGAGAAATCAGTTGGGGTGAAGCACTTTCGAATGCAAAAGAAGTAGATTGTGTTGAAATGAATTCAAATGATTTAGCATATATTTTATATACATCAGGAACCACAGGTGTTCCCAAAGGAATAGTTAGAGATATTGGTGGTCATATAGTTGCTCTAAAATGGACTATGAAAAATATATACAATATTGATGCTGATGATGTCTGGTGGTCAGCAAGTGATATTGGATGGATTGTTGGACACTCTTATATTGTTTACGCACCTTTATTTAAAGGTTGCACTACAGTATTATTTGAAGGAAAGCCTGTTGGCACTCCTGATGCTGGTGCTTTTTGGAAAATAATTTCGGACTACAAAGTTAAATCACTTTTTACTGCTCCAACCGCTTTTCGAGCTATTAAAAAGGAAGACCCTGAGGGTAAGTTTTTTTCTAAATATGATTTAAGTAAATTTGAATCCTTATTTTTAGCTGGTGAGAGAGCGGACCCAGATACCATTAAATGGGCAGAAAATTTATTAAAAGTTCCAGTAATTGACCATTGGTGGCAAACTGAAACAAGTTGGGCAATTAGTTCTAATTGTACAGGAATTGAAATGATGAAAACAAAATATGGTTCAGCATGTAAGGCAGTCCCTGGGTATGACGTTCAAATTATGAAGCCAGATCAAACTTTAGCAAAACCTAATGAAATGGGAGATATAGTTGTAAAATTACCTTTGCCTCCTGGAACTTTTCCAACCTTATGGAATGCAGATAAAAGATACAAAGATAATTATATGACAAACTATGAAGGTTACTATGAAACATATGATGCAGGTCATATAGATGAAGATGGGTATATTTGGATTATGTCTAGAACAGATGACATTATTAATGTTGCAGGCCACAGATTATCAACAGGTGCAATTGAAGAAGTTCTTTCTGAACACCAGTCAGTAGCTGAGTGTGCAGTGCTAGGAATTGCTGATAAATTGAAAGGACAATTACCAATAGGTCTCGTGGTTCTTAAAACAGGTGTTAAAAAAGACAACGAAACTATTTCAAAAGAATGTATAAAAATGGTTAGAGATACCATTGGGCCTGTTGCTGCATTTAAAATTGTAATTGTTATCAAGAGACTGCCAAAAACTAGATCTGGCAAGATATTAAGGGGAACTATTAGAAAAATTGCTGATAATGAAGAGTATAAGGTGCCAGCAACTATTGATGATCCTGTCATCTTAACTGAGATAAAAGAAGACTTAATTAAACATAATATTCTTAAGTAGTGATTAAAACATATCTAATTTTAATAGTTGCAATTTTTTTTGAAGTAGGTGGAACGATGTTGTTACCTGTTTCACAAAATTTTACAAAAATTATCCCAACCACTACTCTCGCAGTTTTTTATTTGCTATCTTTTTATCTTATAACTTTTGTTGTTGATAAAATTCCAATCGCAATTGTTTATGCAACATGGAGTGGGCTTGGAGTATTTACGGTTGCAATATTAGGATATATCTTCTTTAAACAATCATTGTCTTGGCAGGCTGTGTTAGGATTATTCTTAATTGTTATGGGTGTCGTGCTTGTAAATAGCTTTACGGTAAAAACTATTTAAAATTTTAAAGGCTTACCCTCAGGTTCACCTAAAATTTTACCATCTCTCATTTTAATTTGACCACCAATAATTGTTGATACTGGTGTTCCCTTAAATTCGTACCCATCAAAAGGTGACCAACCACATTTACTTTCAATATTTTCATTTTTAATTGTAATTTTTTTATTCATATCTACGATTGTGAAATCAGCATCAAAACCCTCTTTAATAAAACCTTTATCTTGTATCCCAAAAATTTTTACTGGATTTTCACATATAGAATTCATTAATTGTTCTAAACTTAATTTTCCATCATTAACATGGTTTAACATAACTGGTAAAAGTGTTTGAACACCTGGCATGCCAGATGGTGAGTTTGGATAATTTTTTTCTTTATTCTCTTTTAAGTGTGGAGCGTGATCAGAACCAATTGTATCATTAAGATTATTTTTCACTCCATACCACAATCTATCATAATGAGACTTATCTCTTAATGGTGGATTCATTTGAGCATAAGTTCCAAGTTTATCATAACAATCTGGAGCGTAGATTGTTAAATGTTGTGGGGTAATCTCAAATGTTATGTTGCCTTTGTGTTGTGATAGAAAATCAATCTCTTCTTTTGTGGTAATATGAAGAATATGGGCTTTTTTCTTATATCTCTCAGCAATTCTAACTATTCTTCTAGTAGATGAAATTGCACATTCGGCGCTTCTCCAAATTGGGTGTGAATGAACATCTCCTTCTTTAATCAATTTTTTATTAATATTTAAAATTGCTTCATCCTCTGAATGTACGGCAACAACTTTTGAGGCACTTTTGAATACTTTTTCAATATCTTCTTCAAATTGGACTAATAAATTTCCAGTTGAGGAGCCTGCAAAGAGTTTAATTCCACAACATCCTTCTAAATCTTTTAGCTCTGCCAATTCAGTAGCATTATCTGGTGTGGCCCCAAAATAAAAAGCATAGTTGCAATACATTCTATTTTTTGCGAGATCTAATTTCTTTTGAAATTCTATTTTATTGGAAGTTGGAGGGTTAGTATTTGGCATCTCAAAGACACTGGTTATTCCACCAGCGATTGCTGCTCTACTTCCTGTATGAAGGTCTTCTGTATCTGTTGATCCAGGTTCTCTAAAATGAGTTTGAGTATCAATGCACCCAGGTAAAACTGTTAGTCCTTTAGCGTCTAAAACTTCTTTGGCCTCACTGTCAATTTTACCAATTTCTATAATTTTACCATCTTTAATTGCAATATCTTTATCTTTAAGATCTTTATCTATGTAGCATGAACTATTTTTAATTATTAGATCTAACATTTATTAAAAAAGTAATTATATTAAATTCAGGTATCAATCAATTATGAATATTCAAAATGTATATATTTTAGAAGACAGGGGTATTCTCTACATAAATGGAGCAGATGCTGAAGAATTTCTACAGAACATGATTAGTAATGACATTAATAGGGTTAATGAAGATAATAGTTGTTTTGCATCACTGTTAAGTCCTCAAGGAAAGTTTCTATTTGCTTTTATTATTGTAAAACATAAGTCTGGCTACTTCATAGATTGTGAAAAGTCTCAAACAGAAGCACTTTTTAAACAACTAAGCATATATAAACTTAGATCTAAAGTTGAAATCATGAATTTAAGTAACGAATTTGTTGTTGCAGCATTTAATAGAGAAAAATTTTTAAAATTTGGAGGTGCCAAAGATACACCTGGGTATACAATTAAATATAGAGAAGACCCTATTTTACTAGATCCAAGAAATAAATATCTAGGCGCAAGACTTATCATTAATTTGGAAAAACTTTACCTATCTTTAAAGAAGCTAAAATTAAAAGACTCACCAATAGATGAATATTATCAGTTAAGTCATGAGTTGGGAATTGCTCAAAAAGATATGAACAAATTACAAAATAAATTATTTGGTATTGAATGTAATTTTGAAGAGTTAAATGGAATAGACTTTAAAAAAGGTTGTTATGTTGGTCAAGAAAATACAGCTAGAATAAAATTAAAGAATAAACTTTCTAAAAGATTATTACCGATACAACTAATCAGTGGAAAATTAACTGAGGGTGCTTCAATTTATGCTAATGATATTGAAATAGGCAAAGTATTGATTAATGATAAATATCCCTTTGCATTAATCAAATATCTAGATGAAAACTTCAAGGAAGGTAGTGAATTAAAAAGTGAAAATGCAGTTTTAAGAATAAAAATGCCTAGTTGGATATAGTAGTGTGGCATAATAAGGAATGACAAATATTAACCTAATTGATAAGTTTTGACATGGAATTTACACCAGAAGTAAGAATAGCAACTGATCTTATTTATCAAAAAATCTCAAAGGTTATGCCTGAGATTGAGTGGTCAATTCATGCTCCTTATATTCACAGAATTAATCAATTAAAAAAAGAAAAAAATGCAATTATACTTGCTCACAATTATCAAACTCCAGAAATTTATCATGGTATTGCAGATGTCGCTGCAGACTCGTTAGCTCTTGCAATTGAGGCTTCAAAAACTCAGGCTGATATTATTGTGATGGCAGGGGTTCACTTCATGGCCGAAACATCTAAATTGATGAGCCCTGGAAAAAAAGTTTTACTTCCTGACATGACTGCTGGTTGTTCTTTGTCATCATCAATCACAGGTAAAGATGTAAGATTATTAAAAGAAAAATATCCAGGTGTGCCCGTTGTCTCGTATGTAAATACTTCTGCAGATGTGAAAGCTGAAACAGATATTTGTTGCACATCTGCAAATGCAGTCAAAATTGTAGAATCTCTTGGCGTTAAAAAAGTTATTTTTTTACCGGATGAATACTTAGCAAAATATGTTGCTTCGCAAACTGAAGTTGAAATTATCGCTTGGAAAGGCATTTGTATGGTTCATGACCAGTTCACTGAAAAAGAAATACATGATATTAGAGCAAAAAATCCTGGCATTAAAATAATAGCTCATCCAGAATGTCCACCTGATGTAATTAAAGCAAGTGATTTTGCTGGGTCAACTGGTGGAATGATTAAGTATGTTGAGGAGAACCAACCTAAAAAAGTTATGATGGTTACTGAATGCTCAATGAGTGATAATATTCAGGTAGAAAATCCAAATGTAGAATTTATTAGACCGTGTAACCTTTGTCCTCATATGAAAAAAATCACATTACCAAAAATTTTAGCTTGTCTAGAAAATGAAACTGGTGAAATCATAATGGATAGAGAGACAATAGAAAAAGCAAGAATTCCTGTTGAAAGAATGGTTGCAATAGGCAGATAATAAAAGTGTCTCAAATTAAATTAAGTAATTACTATATCAAGAATGTTGTAAAGCTTGCTTTAAATGAAGATCTATACCCTTCTGGTGATATTACCTCAAACTTAGTTAAAAATAATAAGATAATAAAAGTTAAATTAATTTCTAATCAACAGGCTGTAATAGCTGGATTAGAATTTGCAAAACAAACATTTAAATTAATAGATAGTAAGATTAAATTTATTATTAAGAAAAAAGAAGGCTCCTTAGTTAATAAGAATGATGTGATAGCTGTAATTGAGGGTAAGGCTGAAAATATTCTAATTGGTGAAAGAGTTGCTTTAAATTTTATGAGCCATATCTCTGGGATTGCTACTAAAACCAATCAATTTGTTAAGCTGGTTAATAAAAAGTGTAAAATTTGCTGTACTAGAAAAACAATTCCAACCTTAAGGGTAATACAAAAATATGCCGTTAAGTTAGGTGGGGGCACCAACCACAGGTTTAACCTAAGTGATGAGTTCTTAATCAAAGATAATCATATAGCAAGTTCTGATATTAAAACTTTAGTCTGTCTTGCTATTAAAAATAAAAAAGGAAGAAAAATTACAGTAGAGGTTGATAATTTAAATCAGCTTAAGCAAATAATGGGTTTAAAATTTAATACAGTCTTGTTTGATAATATGAACAATAAAACACTTAATGCAGGTGTCAAAATGACTAAAGGAAATTACGAAACTGAAGCTTCAGGAAACGTTAACCTGAAGTCAGTAAAAAGTATTGCAGCGACGGGTGTTAATAGAATTTCAATTGGTAGTATAACCCACAGCGTGCCAGCTATTGATTTTAAATTGGAAATTTAATTTTTTTAGCAAGCTCAGCTTGAGCTGCAGCTAATCTTGCAATGGGAACTCTGTAAGGTGAGCATGAAACATAATCTAAACCTGCATTTGCACAAAAGTGAATACTTTTAGGGTCTCCACCATGCTCTCCACAAATTCCAAGTTTAATTTTTTTATTTGTTTTTCTTCCTTTTTCAACTGCAATTTCTATTAAATCACCTACTCCATCATCTATAGAGATAAATGGGTCTATAGAAAAAATCTTATTATCAAGATAATCATTTAAAAATTTACCACTATCATCTCTACTTAAACCAAATGTTGTTTGAGTTAAGTCATTAGTTCCAAAACTAAAGAACTCCGCATGTTTTGCTATATCATCAGCTTTAATTGCTGCTCTTGGCAATTCGATCATTGTACCAACTAAATAATCTACTTTAATTTTTTTATCTTTTTGAACTTCTTTTGCAACTCTCACTACTAAATCTTTCATTATTCTAATCTCAGCTTCGGTTGATACTAGAGGGATCATAATCTCTGGAAATGCTGACTTAATTTTTTTTATCTTAAGTTCAGATAAAGCTTCAAAGATTGCTCTACATTGCATTTCATAAATTTCTGGAAATGAAATTCCCAATCTACAACCTCTATGACCTAACATTGGGTTTTGCTCATGCAACTCATTAATTCGAGACTCAATTTCTTTTAATGGTAAACCCACAACTTTTGCCACATCATTAATTTCTTTTTCTGTTTTTGGAAGAAACTCATGTAATGGTGGATCTAACAATCTCACTGTTACAGGAAGGCCATTCATAATCTTAAATATTTGAATAAAATCTTTTTTTTGGTGTGGTAAAAGCTTTTCTAGTGCTTTATTTCTGTCTTCTACTGTTTTTGATAAAATCATTTCTCTCACAGATAAAATTCTTTCTTCATCAAAAAACATATGCTCTGTTCTACAAAGCCCTATACCTTCAGCACCAAAGTCTCTTGCAGTTTTTGTGTCTAATGGTGTTTCCGAGTTAGTTCTTACTTTTAATTTTCTAAAATTGTCCGCCCAGCTCATCAATTTAGAAAATTCTCCTGAGATTTCAGGCTTAACTGTTGGCACTTCTCCTAGAATAATTCTTCCTGTTGACCCATCAATTGTAATAATGTCTCCTTCTTTAATTTCGACAGAAGATGTTTTAAAAGTTTTTGCATGATAGTTTATATCAATCTCACTAGAGCCAGAAACACATGGTCTTCCCATGCCTCTTGCAACCACTGCAGCATGACTAGTCATCCCACCTCTTGCTGTCAAAATTCCTTTGGCAGCATGCATTCCATGAATATCTTCAGGTGAGGTTTCAACACGTACTAAAATAGTATCCTGCATAACATTGTTTAATCTTTCTGCTTCTTCTGATGTGAAAACAACTTTACCACTTGCAGCACCTGGAGAAGCTGGTAAGCCGTTTGCAATAACGTTTAGTGTGCTTTTTTCATCCAATGTAGGATGTAACAATGTATCTAAAGAAGCAGGATCTATTCTCATTACTGCTTCTTTTTGAGAAATCAATTTTTCCTTAACCATATCAACTGCAATTCTAACAGCTGACTTTGAGGTTCTTTTTCCAGACCTTGTTTGTAGCATCCACAATTTATTATTTTCAACTGTAAATTCTATGTCTTGCATGTCTTTGTAGTGTTTTTCTAAAATCTTTAAAATCTTATCCAATTGTTTAAATACTTTAGGCATAGCCTCTTCCATCGAAGGATCTTTTGCTTTTGCATCTTTTCTTGCTTTTTTTGTAATGTACTGAGGAGTTCTTGTTCCTGCCACCACATCTTCTCCTTGAGCATTAATTAGGTACTCGCCATATACTTCATTAACACCATCTGATGGATTTCTTGTAAAGACAACTCCAGTTGCACAATCATTGCCCATATTGCCAAATACCATTGATTGAACATTGACTGCAGTTCCCCATTCAGCAGGAATTTGATTTAATTTCCTATAAACTTTTGCTCTATTACTTTCCCAGGATAAAAATACAGCACTAATAGCACCTAATAATTGATCATATACGTTCTGAGGAAATTCTTTTTTAGCTTGATCTTTAATAACTTTTTTAAAATCATTAATTAATCCCTCCCAATCATCTGCATCAAGATCTGTGTCTAAAAGAACGCCTTTAGTTAGTTTGTAATTTTCAATTAATTCTTCAAAGTGATAGCCTTCAACACCCATTACAACATTACCATACATCTGAATAAATCTTCTGTAACTATCATTTGCAAATCTGCTATTAGAAGTTTTTTTTGAAAGTGCAATAACAGTCTTGTCGTTTAAACCTAAATTTAAAATTGTATCCATCATTCCTGGCATTGAAACTCTTGCACCAGATCTCACAGATAACAATAAAGGATTTTTTAAATCACCAAATTTTTTTCCAACTTCTTTTTCAATAATTCTTAGTTCTTTTTTTATGGTACTAACTATTTTTGAATTTAGTTTTTTCTTATCTTTATAAAATAATTCACAAACTTTTGTTGAAATTGTAAATCCAGGAGGAACTGGCAGTCCCATTCTGCCCATTTCAGAAAGGTTTGCACCTTTTCCACCTAAAAAAAATTTTGGATTTTTAATTTTTTTTGAATATTTTGATTTAAAATTTAAAATTAGCTTATTCACTATTTGATTTCTATATTTGAAAAATTTATGTAATTGTCAAATGTTCTACATAACATTTGTAAAAGTTCCAATCTGTTTTTTTTAATATTTTTATCATCATCGTTGACCTTAACATTATCAAAAAACTCTGAGGTTACTTTTTTAGCACCAGCTAGAATTTCAAGCGTTTCCTTATAGTTCTCATCTTTACCGATATTTGTAAAATATTTTCTTATTTCATTAATCTTTTTAAATAGATTTTTTTCATAGTCATTTTTAAAAATACCAGGGTCAGTTGTATTTGATAGTTCAAGATCTCCATTTTTCAACTCACTTTCAAGTATACTAGAAGCTCTCTTGTAGCTTGTAATAATATCCTCTCCTATTTCTTTGTTAATTAGTCCATTGAGTGTAGAAGCTTTTTTATATATTTTGTTCATGTGATCTATTCCATGCGCTTTTATACTGGCATCTATTATCTCTGCTCTAATTTTTTTCTCTTTCATATAATACTTTAATCTGTCCATTAAAAAATCAGACAGTTCTTTTTGAGATGAAACGTTTGAAAAATTAAAACCTTGGTTTTTATGAAGTGAAATCGAATAACTAATAAGATCTTTAATTTTAAACTCTTTATTATTATCAACTAATAACCTTATTACACCAAGTGCAGATCTTCTAAGTGCATAAGGATCCTTTGAACTCGTCGGTTTTTGATTAATTCCAAAGAACCCAACTAGAGTATCAATTTTGTCAGTTAAAGCTAAAGCAATGCTAAATGGTTTTTTTGGTGTCTTACTATCAAGTCCAATTGGTAGATAATGTTCACTTACAGCTAAGGCTATTTCTTTATCAAATCCTTGTACTTCAGCAAAGTGTCCACCCATAATTCCTTGAAGCTCGGGAAATTCACCCACAATGTCAGAAACTAAATCAACTTTACAGATTGATGCTGATAGCTCAACTTGGTCTTTACTGATCAATAGTTCATCAGAGATCATTCCTCCAAGCTTTCTCATTCTTTGAATCTTATCAAAATAAGATCCAAGACCTTTAAAATAATTCATACTTTTTAATTTTGAAACTTGTTTAACTAAATTTTGAGATTTATTTTTTTCCCAAAAGAATTGCGCATCACTTAATCTTGCTTCTACAACTCTTTCGTTACCCAGTTTAATATAACCTTTTTCATCATTGTTATTTGCCACAACTAAAAATTCATTGGTAATTTTTCCTTTTTTGTTAAATGTTGGGAAATATTTTTGGTGATATTGCATTGTAATTATCAAAATTTCTTTTGGAATATTCAAAAATTTCTGATCAAATTTGCAAATAATAATATTCGGTTGCTCAACTATATCTGTGACTTCATCTAAAAGTTTATTGTTTGACTCAACAATAAAATTATTTTTATTAGATATTTTTTCAATTTCTTTAATAATAAATTCTTTTCTTAGTACGTGATCTATAATTATTCCTGATTGATTGAAGAAATCTTTATAGCTTTTAAAATTTTTAAATATTTTCTTTTTATCTTCAAACTCTTTATCGGTAAATGTTGTGTTAGAAGATATTAAATGATGAAATTTAAAATCTAGGCTTTTATCATCAAAAACTGCTAAAATAGATTTTAGCGGTCTTGCCCAACTAAGATTATAGCTTCCCCAAACCATAGATTTTTTCCATTGTAATTTATCAAGGATTAGAGGCGTATATTTTTGAAGTAAATCTATGGTATTAATTTTATTTGATGGTTTCTTGAAAAAATAGAACTCTCCTTTTTCTATCTTTTTTTTAAGTAGATCTTTTTTATCTATTTGATTTGATCTTAGAAAGCCCTCTATAGCTTTTTCTGGTGCATTAACATTTGGTCCTTTTATTTCTTCAGCTTTTTGTGTTATTTCCTTAGATAGACCCTCAAATAAAATTATAAGACGATTTGGTGTTGAAAATGAAGAGCTCTTTTTAAATGAAATTTTTTTTTCTTCAAATAAATTTTGAAAGTTTTCTAATAAAGTATTACGTGAGTTACGCTGCAAACCAGCCGGTATTTCCTCACTAAACAGCTCTAAAAAAAATTCTGACATTAATCTGTTTGACTGCTTAACCAACTTTTGGCAACTGCTTTTGTAATGTCTCTAATACGCCCTATATAACCTGCTCTTTGAGCAACACTTATAACTCCTCTTGCATCCAAAATATTGAATACATGGCTTGCTTTTAAACATTGATCATATGCAGGTAGTGAAATTTTTTTTTCTACCAATGCTTTTGCTTCAATCTCAAACATATCGAACATTTTGAATAGATTATCTGTATTAGCGTGTTCAAAATTATATGCAGAGAACTCTTTTTCTGCTTGAAGAAACACATCCCCATATTTTACACCTTCATCATTCCATAATAGATCATAAACATTTTTCATTTGTTGGGTAAACATACAAATTCTTTCAAGACCATATGTAATTTCAACTGAAACAGGTTTGCATTCAAATCCAGCCATTTGTTGGAAATATGTAAATTGAGTAATTTCCATTCCATCACACCAAACTTCCCATCCTAAACCTGCCGCACCTAAAGTTGGACTTTCCCAATCATCTTCAACAAACCTAATGTCATGTTCTTTGTGATTAATACCGATAACAGCCAAACTATTTAAATAAAGTTTTTTGATATTATCTGGTGATGGCTTTATTAAAACTTGAAATTGATAATAATGCTGCAATCTATTTGGATTCTCTCCATACCTTCCATCAGTCGGTCTTCTTGATGGCTGAACATAAGCTGCCTTCCACGGCTTAGGTCCTAGAGATCTTAAAGTTGTAGCAGGATGAAAGGTTCCAGCCCCTACCTCAATATCGTATGGTTGAAGAATAACACAACCATGTTTACCCCAATATTTTTGAAGATTCAAAATAGTATCTTGAAATGATTGAAATTTAGGTTTTATAATTTTTTCTTTAGAAGCCATATCTTTGCCAGATAGATCTTTCCTCTAAAATATTTGCTAGTTGATCCATTTGATTGCTTGATGAGGAAAGTTTTTTGCTTAACCAGCCTTTAGATTTTTCAAATTTTTTAATAACAACATCTTCACCAAATTTTTCTTTTAAGATTTCATTAGCATTACCTAATCCATCAATCAAACCTAGCTCTTTTGATTTACTACCTGCCCAAAACTCTCCTGAGAATAATTCAATACCATCTTTTTTAAGTTTAGATCCTCTGCTTTCTTCTACAACTTTAATAAAGTCTTTATGTAGATCTAATTGAATATTCTTAAGTCTCTCAATATCCTCTGACTTCTCTTCTTGAAATGGATCTAGTGAACTTTTATTTTTTCCTGCCGTATGAACCCTTCTTTCTACACCAACTTTTTTAATCAATTCTGTAAATCCAAAAGATGAATAAATTACTCCTATAGATCCAATAATTGAGCTTGAATTTGCATATATCTCATCACCTGCACAAGCTATTAAGTATCCACCAGAAGCTGCAACATCTTCTGCAAATACTAATACTTTTATTTTGTTTTTCTTGGCTTGAGCTCGAATAAATTTATAGATTAAATGTGATTGTACGGGTGATCCACCTGGTGAATTGATTGTAATCGCCACTGCTTTAGCTTTTTTTAGTGAAAAAGCTTTTTCTATAATCTCTTCTTGTCCTGCAAAATCTATGCCCTGTTTAAACTTTCCAGCATTACCAATCACACCATTTAGCTTGATATGAGCTATTATTTTTTTCTTTTTAAAAAAAGAGAACATTGTTAATCCTTATAGAATTTTTGATTTAATATAAAGCCTACTTATAGTTGAAGATTAAGGTGCGTCAATTGATAAGTAATAAATACAACTTAATTATACTAACTTATTTTTTATGGGAACTGTAGTTCAGCTAAGAAACCAAATAAATAATTCATATTATCAACTAAAAGATTCAGTAGATGAAAAATTAGTTTTAGTTGAAGAAAAAATTAAATCAAAACTCCTGAGTGAAGTTGATCTGGTTCAAAAAATGACTGAATATCATATTGACTCTGGTGGAAAAAGATTAAGAGCTTTATTAACTCTTGGTTCTGCTAAGTTGTGTGGCTACACTAAAGGAGGCCGAGACATTAATTTAGCTGCATGTGTAGAGATGATACATGGGGCAACTTTAATGCATGATGATGTCATTGATCTTGGAAATATTAGAAGAGGTAAAAAAACATTAAATTCAATTTGGGGGAATCACTCTTCTGTATTAATTGGAGACTATCTTTTAAGTAGATGTTTTGAGATGATGGTTGATGATGGGAATATAGAAGTTTTAAAACTTTTATCCTCAACTTCTTCAAAGATTGCTCAGGGAGAAGTATTACAACTACAACACAAGGGTGAAGTTGATATGTTAGAGGAAACCTATTTTAAGATTATTACAGCAAAAACAGCTGAACTTTTTTCTGCAGCAACTAAAGTTGGTGCAATTCTATCTAACAAAGAAACAAAAGAAAAAGAAGCACTAGAATTTTATGGAAAAAACTTAGGCTTAACATTTCAAATTGCTGATGACACCCTAGATTACAATTCTGATCTAAAATTTTTTGGAAAAAAAATTGGTAAAGATTTTATTGAAGGTAAAATTACACTACCTGTGATTTTATTATTTCAAAATGTATCACCAGTAGAAAAAGATAAATTGAAAAATATTTTTAAACAAGAAACAAGATCAAATGAAGATTTAAATTTTACTTTAGAGCTTATTAAAAAATACAACATAATCAATGAGTGTCACAAAAAAGCTGAACATTTTATTAATCTTGCATCAAATTCTTTAACTGTATTTAAAGATAGTGATGAAAAAAAGATTTTAGAAAGTCTCACTTCGTTTAGTCTACAAAGAACCTTTTAAGGACTTAATAAAGATTTAACCCAGTTACCCTCATTATCTTTGATATATTTAAGTCTTTCATGAATTCTGCTATCTCCATCTAACCAAAATTCTATACTCGTAGGTATTAAATTCCAACCCGACCAATGCTCTGGTCTTGGAACATCATTTTTATTACTATATTTTTTTTTATATTCTTCTATTGAGCTTAAAAGCTCATCTCTATTATTTAATATAGTGCTTTGTTTTGAGGCCCATGCTCCAATTCTGCTCTCATAACCTCTGCTGTTATAATATTCATCCGCCACTTCATTAGAAACTTTTTGTACCATTCCATTAATTCTTACTTGTCTTAGAAGGCTTTTCCAATGAAAGCACATTGATGCTTTCGGGTTATTTTTTAATTCATTTCCTTTTTGACTATTTAGATTGGTATAAAAAACAAATCCATCTTTGTTAAAGTCTTTTAATAAGACCATTCTAATTGATGGAGAATTATTTTCATCTGATGTGGCTAAAGCTAGTGCATTTGGATCATTTAATTCTGTTTTTTTTGCCTCATTCATCCAAACTTCAAATAAATCTATTGGATCTATTTTATCTAAAAAGCATTTATTAAGGCCTAATGAGTTTTTTTGATTCATAATTTTAACAAAATAATCTATATACTATAGATAATGTCATTTAATACTTTTGGAAAGCAATTTCGTTTCACAACATGGGGAGAATCTCATGGCCCAGCATTAGGCTGCGTCGTTGATGGTTGCCCACCTAATATAAACTTAAAAGAGCAAGATATTCAAGTTGAGCTAGATAAAAGAAAACCAGGACAATCAAAATTTACAACACAGAGAAAAGAAGATGATAAAGTACAAATTTTATCAGGTGTATTTGAAGGCAAAACGACTGGGACGCCTATTTCTTTAATTATTTACAATCAAGATATGAGATCAAAAGATTATGGAAATATCAAAGATAAATTTAGACCTGGGCATGCTGATTTTACGTACTTTAAGAAATATGGAATAAGAGATTACCGTGGTGGTGGAAGATCCTCTGCAAGAGAAACGGCTGCAAGAGTTGCTGCAGGTGCAATTGCTAAAAAAGTTTTAGAGAATAAATTAGGTAAAAAATTTAAAGTTGTAGGTGCTGTAACTCAACTGGGAATATTGGGATGTGATACTAGCAAATGGAACGATCTAACAATTAATAAAAATCCCTTTTTTTGTCCTGATAAAAATATGCTAAAAATTTGGGAAAAATATTTGCTAGATATAAGAAAATCTGGATCATCTTGTGGTGCAATTATTGAGGTAAGAGCTAGAGGAATTCCTGTTGGCTTAGGTGCTCCAATTTATTCTAAATTAGATATGGATATTGCTTCTGCAATGATGAGTATTAATGCTGTTAAAGGTGTTAACATTGGTTCAGGAATGAACTCTGCGCAATTAAGTGGAGAACAAAACTCAGATGAAATTTCACAAAGAGGTAAAAAATTAAAATTTGATTCCAATAATGCTGGTGGAATTCTTGGTGGTATTTCAACGGGACAAGAAATTGTTGTTTCATTTGCTGTTAAACCAACTTCATCAATTTTAACAACTAGAAAAACTATAGATAAGTTTGGAAAAAATACTACAATTTCTGTTAAAGGTCGGCATGACCCTTGTGTTGGCATTCGTGCAGTACCAGTGGGAGAAGCAATGATGAATTGCGTTTTATTAGACCATTATCTAATGAACAAAGCTCAGTGTAGCTAATTTCTTTAAATTTAATTTTTAACTACTTTTATCGACTCTTTTGTAAATAAAATATCTAGTATTTTTTTTGATATTTGAGATGCATTAAGACCAGCAACATCATACATTTTTTTTGGACTATCTTGTTCAATAAAAATATCAGGCAGTATCATGGTTCTAAATTTTAAACCTTTATCAAATATACCTTTTTCTGATAATAGATTTTCTACATGAGAGCCAAAACCTCCAATAGACCCCTCTTCTACAGTAATCATTACCTCATGTTCTCTCGCACACTTTAAAATAAGTTCTTGATCTAAAGGTTTAGCAAAACGTGCATCAACTATCGTTGATTCAATTCCTTTATTTTTTAATTCTGCGGCTGCGATTTTGCATTCTTCCAATCTAGTTCCTATACTTAAAATACAAACCTGTTTTCCTTCTTGAATAATCCTTCCTTTTCCTATTTCTATTTTTTCATCTATAGATGGTAATTCCGTTCCAATACCATTTCCTCTTGGGTATCTAATAGCGCAAGGTTTGTCGTTAATAATCATAGATGTATTTATCATTTTAACTAATTCTGACTCATCGCTTGGTGCCATTACTATAAAATTAGGAAGAGTAGAGAGATAAGTAATATCAAATGAACCAGCGTGAGTTGATCCATCAGCACCTACCAAGCCTGCTCTATCAATTATAAATCTCACAGGTAAACTTTGGATAGCAACATCATGAACTACTTGGTCATAAGCTCTTTGTAAAAAAGTCGAATAGATTGCAACATATGGTTTATAACCTTCCGTTGCTAGTCCTGCAGCAAAAGTCACTCCATGCTGTTCAGCAATTCCAACATCAAACATTCTTTTTGGAAAATCTTTAGCAAAAATATCCATACCTGTTCCTCCTGGCATAGCAGCAGTAACGCCTACGACTTTACTGTCTCTTTCTGCATGTTTAACTAAGGTATTTGCAAAAATTTTTGTATAAGCTGGCAGGTTTGTTCCACTTTTCACCTGTTCACCAGTTACAACATTAAATTTTGAAACACCATGATAATGATCGCTAGCTTTTTCAGCATAAGAATAGCCTTTACCTTTTTGAGTTTTTACATGAATCATTATTGGGCCTTGATGTTTTGAGTCTCTTGCATTTTTTAAAATTGGTATAAGTGTAGATAAATCATGTCCATCTATGGGACCAACATAATAAAAACCTAAAGAATTAAAAAGAGTACCACCAGTTACAGCTGATCTTAAAAAATCCTCAGCTTTTCCAGCTTTTGCACTAAATCTTTTGGAAAAAGCAGAAGCTATTAATTTAAAAGTTTCTCTTAAACTAAAATAAATTTTTCCTGTTAAAAGTTTAGCTAAATAGGTTCTCATAGCGCCTACTGGTTTTGCAATCGACATATCGTTATCATTTAAGATAACAATCATTTTAGTTTTTGAAGCACCTGCGTTATTCATTGCCTCATATGCCATACCTGCACTAATTGCACCGTCTCCTATGACTGCAATTATATTGTTTAATTTATTAGATAATTTGCTTGCTTCTGCCATACCTAGAGCAGATGATATTGATGTTGAGCTATGTGCTGCACCAAATGGATCATACTCACTCTCAGATCTTTTTGTAAAACCAGACAATCCATTACCTTGTCTCAAAGTTTTAATTTTTGACTTTCTTCCAGTCAAAATTTTATGTGGATAAGTTTGATGACCCACATCCCAAATCAGCCTGTCATTTGGAGTGTCAAATATGTAATGCAAGGCAACAGTTAGCTCAACAACCCCAAGACCTGCACCTAAATGTCCTCCCGTTTCAGATACTGCATCAATCATCTCTTTTCTAACCTCATTAGAAACCTCTTGAAGATCACTCTCTGATAATTTTCTTAAATCAGAAGGAAAATTAATATCTTTTAAAAATTTGTAGTCTTGCATCATTTATTTCTTTTTAGAATGTAATCTAAAGATTCATTTAAACTATTAGTGTTTGAACTATATTTATTTAAATCTTTAATTATTTTAGACTTAATTTTGTCAGCATATTTAATAGCATTTTGATATCCTAGTAAACTGATTAAAGTAGCTTTACCTTTTTTCTTGTCTTTGCCTGTTATTTTACCAGCAATGGCTGTAGAGCCTTTAAAGTCTATTAAATCGTCAGCAATTTGAAATAAAAGTCCAATATTGGACCCTATATTTTCAAAAAACTTTATTTGTTTATCATTTTTTCTCTTAATAATAATTGGAACAGCACAACAAAAGCTAAAAAGCTTACCAGTTTTTTTTATTTCCATCTCTATAATTTTACTTTTAGAAACTTTTTTTTTTTCAAAACTAAGATCTAAATACTGTCCACCAGCTATTCCTAAATGTCCAGAAGACTCAGATAGTTTTTTTACTAGATCTACTTTTATTTTTTCATTTATCTTTAAGTTCGAACTAACCAAGATTTCAAAAGCCATTGTTAAAAGTGAATTTCCTGCAAGTACCGCTGTTGATTCTCCAAATTTAATGTGTGTAGAAATTTTTCCTCTTCGTATTTTATCATCATCCATGCAAGGTAAATCATCATGTATTAATGAATAAGCGTGAATGCACTCAACTGCAGCACCAATAGAAATTAATGTTTTATAATTAATTTTAAATATAGCCCCTATATCAATTAAAATTTTTGATCTAATTTTTTTTCCGCCTGGAAATAAGCCATACTCCATAGCTGCAACTAATTCTGTTCTTTTTTCTCCTTTAAAAAATCGCTTTAAAAATAAGTTTGTATCTTTTGCTATTCTAGCAAGTTTATTTTGCATTTTTTTTTGAACTTATATTGTTAATTTTTTTTTTTGTTTCTTCATTGATCATTTTTGAAGTTTTATAGAATTTTTTTTCAATGGTATTATTTAATTTTAATAACTGCTGGTATGAATCAATTGAATTCTGTAAGTCTTTTTCTGACTCTAAAGATTCAATTATATTATTTGCTTCTTTTGTTAGTTCCTCAAGAGACTGTGTGTTATTATCAAGTGGTAAATTTTTATCTTTCATATAATAATAATCATTAATACATGAAATCCAATCAATCAAATATCAAAAAAGCAAAAAAATACCTTAATAAAAATTACTGTATTGGCGTACCTACTGAAACTGTTTATGGTCTAGCAGCTAATGCATACAAGAATTCAGCAGTAAAAAAGATTTTTAATTTAAAAAAAAGACCAAAAAACAACCCTTTAATCGTACATTATCATGATATCGATTCTCTTAAAAAAGATTGCCTAATAAATGATAATTTTACTAAACTTTATAAAAAATTCTCTCCTGGCCCAATAACATACGTATTACAATTAAGGAAAGATTCTAAAATTTCTAAATATGTTACCAATAATAAGAAAAGTTTAGCAGTAAGATTTCCAAAACACACAATATTTAAAAATTTACTAAAACAATTAGATTATCCATTAGCTGCGCCCAGTGCTAATATCACAACAAAAGTAAGTGCTGTTAAAGCAAAAGATGTTAAAGAAGAATTTGGTAATAAAATTAAATATATTTTAGACGGAGGTGCATGCGCTATTGGAATAGAATCTACAATAGTTAACCTTATAGGCAGACCATCTATATTAAGATTGGGTGGTCTAGATATCTTAAAAATTCAAAAAACTTTAGGTTTTAAGATAAATATATCTATTAATCCTAAAAAAAAAATAGTACCTGGTCAATCTCGCTTGCATTATTCTCCTGGTATACCTTTACGAATGAATGTCACAAAACCAAAAAATGACGAAGCTTTTATAATGATTAAGAGAAAAAAAACTAATCTCAAAAATTATTTTTATTTAACTACTAAAAATAACCTAGATGAAGCAGCAAAGAACCTCTACTCATGTCTAAGAAATATAAAAAATGAAGGCTATAAATCAATTGCTGTGGAAAAAATTCCCAATATAGGTCTTGGTAAAGCTATAAATGATAGATTGTGGAGGGCATCAAAGTATTAGATATCTAGTTTGGTTGTGGTGCGCCACATAGGAGTCGAACCTATAACCCCCAGATTCGAAATCTGGTGCTCTATCCAGTTGAGCTAGCAGCGCATATAGTATTAATATTACATTTTATGGAAAAAAACATTAATTTAATAGTTGAAACAGATGAGAATAACCTTCGACTTGATGTATTCGTCAACAAAAGAGAGGAGTTGATTAGCAGAACTAGAATCAAAAATTTAATTCTTAAAGAAAAATTAAAATTAAATAATGTAATTGTTAACAGTCCTTCAAAAAAAATATCTACTGGTGATAAAATTGATCTTCAAATTCCAGAACCAAAAGAAGCTTCTTTAAAACCTTATGATTTTAAATTAGAAATTGTTTATGAGGATGATGATTTATTAGTAATTGATAAGCCAGCTGGAATAATTATGCATCCAGGTGCTGGTAATTATGATGAAACAATTGTTAATGCATTAATGCATTACAATAAAGATTCATTATCTACAATTGGAGATGAGTTAAGACCTGGTATTGTACATAGAATAGACAAAGATACCTCTGGATTAATAGTTGTAGCTAAAAATAACATAACACATGAAAATTTATCTCATCAATTTAGTGAGCACACGATAACAAGAGCTTATCAACTTTTAATTTGGGGGAAACTTAGACCTTCATCTGGAAAAATTGATACTTTCATAACTAGAAGCTCAAAAAATAGGCAAATGATGGAGGTTAGTAGCTCAAAAGGTAAAAGAGCTATAACTAATTATAAAACAATAGAGATTTTTGAAAATGATAAGACACCCACATTAAGTTTAGTCGAATGTAGATTAGAAACGGGTAGAACACATCAGATAAGAGTTCACATGACACATATGGGTAATAGTATTATGGGTGATGGTAAATATAAAAAGAAATACAAGAAACTTAAAAATATCGATACTAGTTTAGAAAATCTAATTTACAAATTAGATAGACAGTTTCTACACGCTCAAACACTGGGCTTCATTCATCCCAAAACTAACAAAGAGATGACTTTTACCTCAATTTTGCCACAAGAACTTGAAAATATTTTAGTATTACTCAGAAATACTAGCAAATAAAGCCTTGAAATAATAATATAGTTAATTAAATAAATACAGCTTATGAGAACTACAATAAGAAGTAATCTTCCAGCACTTTCTAATGAAGGTGGTCTGTCTGCTTATCTTGAGCAAATTAAAAAATTTCCTATGTTGGCAGCAGAAGAAGAATATATGCTAGCGAAAAATTGGAAGGCAACAGGCAACGTTAAAGCTGCAGAAAAGCTTGTTACTAGTCACCTTAGACTTGTTGCAAAAATTGCGATGGGTTATAGAGGGTACGGTCTTCCAGTAAATGAAATGATTTCAGAAGGCAATGTAGGATTAATGCAAGCTGTTAAAAAATTTGAACCTGAAAAAGGATTTAGATTGGCAACCTATGCAATGTGGTGGATTAGGGCTTCTATCCAAGAATACATTCTAAGATCTTGGAGTTTAGTAAAAATAGGAACAACAACTGCACAAAAAAAATTATTTTTTAATTTAAAGAAAATTAAAAATCAAATCGCTCCTCAGTCTGAAGGTGACTTAAGACCTGAACATGTGGATGAAATTGCTAACAAATTAGATGTTAAAAAAGATGAAGTAATTTCAATGAACAGAAGACTTTCAGGTAAAGAGTTTTCTTTAAATGCACAAGTTGGAGAAGATGGTGACGAATGGCAAGACTGGTTGGTAGATAAAGAGCTAGACCATGATCTTAAATTTGCATATCAAGAAGAAATGGGTCAAAGACAAAGCTTACTTAAAGATTCTATAAAAATTCTTAATGAAAGAGAAAGAGAGATTTTGTACTCTAGAAGATTAAATGATGAGCCTACAACGCTTGAAGATTTAAGCAAAAAATATGAAATTAGTAGAGAGAGAGTTAGACAAATTGAAAACAAAGCATTTGAAAAGCTTCAAAAACACATGTTACTATCTGCTAAATCTAAAAACTTACTTCCAGTAAACTAAACTTCAAAAGGGTTTTCTAAAAGAATTGTATCTTCTCGTTCAGGGCTTGTTGAGATACTTGAAACTTTTGTCCCAATAAAATCTTCTAATGCATTGATATAATTTTTGGCATTTTTCGGTAAAGCTTCAACATTTTTGATTCCTTGGGTAGAACTTTTCCAGCCAGGGAAAATTTTATAAATTGGTTTGATTTTTATCTGATCCTCAACAGCAGCTGGTAGGTAATCCATTTTCTTTCCATCAAGTTCATACTCAACACACATTTTAATTTCATCTAATTCATCTAAAACATCTAATTTAGTTAACGCTATTCCATCTATGCCTGAAATTTTAATTGTTTGTCTAACCAAAACACCATCAAACCAACCACATCTTCTTTTTCTACTAGTGACAGTACCAAATTCTTTTCCTCTAGAACCAAGCAATTCTCCAATATCATCTGTTAACTCAGTAGGAAAAGGTCCTTCACCAACTCTGGTTGTGTAGGCTTTTGTTATTCCAAGTACATAATGAATAGAATTAGGGCCACAACCAGTTCCTGTAGCAGCGGCAGACGCAACAGTATTGGATGATGTTACAAAAGGGTACGTTCCATGATCTACATCAAGTAGTATTCCTTGTGCACCTTCAAATAATATTCTTTTTTTTTGTTTTTTAAACTCATCAATTCTAAGCCACACAGGTTGAGAAAACTTTAATATTTCAGGAGCAATCTTTAAAAGTTCTTCTTTAAGTTTGTCTTTTTCAAAAATTTTTTTACCTAGTCCTTTTCTAATTGCATTATGATGAAGAAGTACTGTTTCTAATCTGTGGTCTAGATTAGTCTCAGATCTTAGATCCATAACACGGATTGATCTTCTTCCTACTTTATCTTCGTAGGCTGGTCCAATTCCTCTTCTAGTTGTTCCAATTTTTCCTTTTCCAGCAGCATCTTCTCTTATTTCATCCATCTCTCTATGAAATGGCAAAATAAGATTTGCAGATTCTGAAATTATAAAATTATCTACATTAACCTCAACACCCTTAGATTTAATTTCCTCTATTTCCTCTAATAGTGCCCAAGGGTCAACAACGACTCCGTTTCCTATGATAGAAATTTTATTTTTTCTTACAATCCCAGAAGGAAGTAGTCTTAATTTATATGTTATTCCATCAATTACTAATGTGTGTCCAGCATTGTGACCTCCTTGAAAACGGATAACAACATCTGCTTGATCTGATAGCCAGTCTACTATTTTACCTTTTCCTTCATCGCCCCATTGAGATCCAACAACTACAACATTTTTCATTATCTAAATTTTTTTTCTACTGTTACTGAACTTAAATGGTTAATCGGTCCATGACCTTTACCAAATTTAAGGTTTGAATTTATTGAATTGTGTACATACTTAGTTGCAAGCTCACAAGATCTCTTTAAGGTTTTTCCACATGAAAAGAATGTAGAAATAGCGGAAGAAAGGGTGCAACCAGTACCATGTGTATTCCTGGTTGTAATTCTTTTATTTTTTATAATGAAAATTTCATTTTTATTTACAAAAATATCTTGGACAATTTTAGATTCTAAGTGACCACCTTTTATAAAAACATTTTTTGCTCCTAATTTGATTAATATGCTGGCAGCAAAAATCATATCTTCCTTTGTTCTTATTTTAGTTCTAGTTAATATTTCAGCCTCTGGAATATTTGGAGTTATTAAGCTAACTTTTTTAATTAGTTCATTCTTTAATAATTGAATTGCTTTATCATCAATAAGTTTTGCACCACCTTTAGCAACCATAACAGGATCTAAAATTATCTTTTTAACTTTAATAATGTTTAGTGAATGAATTACTGACTTTATTACCTTTGTAGAGTGTAACATTCCGATTTTTACAGCATCAGGTTTAATATCTTTTGAGGTGAATTCTATTTGATTAGAAATTTCCTTTGGATCAATTGGTACTATTGATTTTACACCTGTTGTATTTTGAATTGTGACAGCTGTTATTGCTGTCATTGCATACGAGCCTAAAGCAGTGATAGTTTTAATATCGGCTTGAATGCCAGCGCCACCAGACGAATCTGATCCAGCAATAACTAATATTTTAGATTTTGGTTTCAATTTACTTAATTTTTTTTAATATAATTTTCAGACATTTTTGAAGTAATTTACTATTGTCACTCTCTCCCATTATTCTGATTTTAGATTCAGTTCCTGAGCTTCTAACTAATATTCTACCCTGCCCTTTAATTAATTTTTCTGCTAATTTTATAGAGTTCTTAATATCAATATTCTTAATTATACTTTTATCTTTAACATCAATATTTTCTAATATTTGTGGAGTTTTCTTAAAAGTATTAAAAAAACTACTGGCTTTTTTTCCTTTTCTTAATGAAAATAAAACTTCTAAAGCAACTAATAGGCCATCTCCAGTAGTTGCAAATTTGCCTAGGATAATATGACCAGATTGCTCACCACCTAAATTAAAATTATTTTTTTGCATTTTCTCTTTTACAAAACGGTCACCTACATCTGATCTTAAAAATTTTACATTATGTAGTTTAAAAAATTTTTCTAATCCATAGTTAGACATTAAAGTACCAACCACACCTCCTCTTAGCATTTTTTTTCTTTTCCATCTAATTGCTATTGCGGCAATTATTTGATCACCATCAATTATAATACCTTTTTCATCGCACATAATAATTCTATCAGCATCTCCATCGAGAGAAATTCCTATGTGTGCTTTATATTTTTTTACTGCTAACCTAATTTTATTTGGAAAAGTAGAGCCACAATTTTTATTAATATTAAGCCCATTAGGATTTATCCCAATTGAAAATACTTTAGCACCTAAAGATTTTAGTAATTCAGGCCCTGCCTTGTATCCAGCACCATTTGCACAATCAATCACTATTCTTAAACCTCTAAGGTTAAAATCTTTTGGTAAATTGCTTTTTAAAATTTTTATATAATCTTTATTTGCAGTTTCTAACCTTTTTACGCGACCTAATTTTTTTGGTTTTGATAATGACTTTTCAATTTTTCGATCAATTAAAGTTTCAATTTTTTTTTCAATCTTATTTGACAGTTTTAACCCATCGGGTCCAAAAAGCTTTAACCCATTGTCATGATACGGGTTATGAGATGCCGTAATCATAATTCCCATGTTAGCTTTCATAACTTTTGTTAGCATTGCTAAGCCATTGGTTGGAAGTGGGCCTAATGTATAAACATGCATGCCAGCCGATGTAAGTCCTGATACTAGCGCAGGTTCTAAACTATACCCTGATAGTCTCGTATCTTTAGCAATTATTGCTATTTGTTTCTTTTTTTTTTGAGTTTTAAAGTAAGTTCCTGTTGCAAGACCAAATTTAAAAAACATGTCTCCATTAATATTTTTACTATTAACAGCACCTCTTATTCCATCGGTTCCAAAATATTTTTTTGTCATTAGTCCTTTATTAACTCTTTAAATACCTTTATACTTTGCGTTAACTCATTCACATCATGAATTCTTAGAACTTGAACTCCTTGCATTATTGCATATAAGGAAGAGGCTACTGTTCCACCTAACCTTCCCTTGCTATCATTTTTTCCAGATAAATCCTTAATAAATCTTTTTCTAGAAAGCCCAAGTAATATAGGAAAACCAAGAGTATGAAAAATGGAAACACTCCTAATTAAATTCATATTATGTTTCAAATTTTTTCCAAAGCCAATTCCTGGATCAATCATGATATTATTGTGTTTTATACCCTTGGATATTAAAAATTTAATCTTTTTCTCAAAAAAATCATAAATATCTAATAATTCATTTTTATATTTAGGATTTTTTTGCATTTGTTCGGGTGTACCTTGTGAATGCTGAATTACAAATGGAGTTTTACTTTTTTTCAATACATCGACTGTTTTAGAATCATAACTTAGCCCTGATACATCATTTATAAGTTTAACTCCTACCTGAATCCCTTTATTCATAATTTCTGATTTTCTTGTATCTAATGATAATGGAATTTTTTTATTAATATTTTTTAATATTTCTTTTACTCTATTCCACTCTTCCTTTTTGCTTACAGGCTTAGATCCGGGTCTCGTTGACTCACCGCCAACATCAATAATATCTGCCCCAGATTTAAATAAATTTTTTGCATGATGTATTCCTGTTTTCCTCTTATTAAACTTACCACCATCAGAAAAACTATCTGGTGTTAAATTTAATATACCCATTATATTGGGAATTTTATTAAAATTTAAACTTGAAAAATTTTTATTTTTTTTAATAATAATCTTAAGATCTTTGTTAATTTTTTCTTTCAAAGATTTAGGTAATTTTTTTATATCCTTAAGATCGATTATTTTTTTTGAATCTCGAGTAATAATTTCTATCTGGCTAAATGAAAGTTCTTTATTACTATTTAATGGAAGGTTAATCCTTTTTTTTACTAATTTTATTGAGGATTTACCATAAGCAAAATTACACACTCTTGTGTAATACTTTTTCATTTAGTTTTAATGAACTATTTTTGGCTTAAGACCCATTGAGCTTAAAGCTGAGCCTTTATCTTCATCTTCAACTTTTGAATCTTCTTTATTGCTTGGATATATATTTTTATTTATCAAGTTTTCTATTTCTTCACCTGAAAGTGTTTCATATGTTAAAAGAGCTTTAGCTAATTTGTGCAGATCGTCAATTTTTTCAGTTAAAACTGTTCTTGCTCTTTCATAACCTTTATCTACAATTTTTCTAATTTCTGAGTCTACTTTTTTTGAAGTTTCTTCAGACATATTTTGGGTTCTGGCAACAGATCTACCTAAAAATACCTCTTCTTCATTCGAGCCATAAGCAACTGGTCCCAACTCTTTACTAAGGCCTGCTTGCATTACCATGGCTCTTGCTCTTTGAGTCGCCTGCTCAATATCACTAGATGCACCAGTTGTAACTTTATCTTCACCAAATATGATTTCTTCTGCTACTCTTCCACCCATAGCTATAGCTAATTGAGCATGAAGCTGTTCTCTTGTTTGAGATATTTGATCTCTCTCAGGTAGCTGCATAACCATCCCTAGAGCTCTACCTCTTGGAATAATTGTTGCTTTATGAATTGGATGCGCAGCACTCTCATTAATAGTTACTATTGCATGACCTGCCTCATGATAAGCAGTTAAAGTTTTTTCTTCCTCAGTCATAACCATTGATCTTCTCTCTGAACCCATCATTACTTTATCTCTAGCTTCTTCAAATTCATCTAGAGTAACTATTCTTTTATTTTTTCTTGCAGCAAGTAATGCTGCTTCATTAACTATATTTGCTAAATCTGCGCCTGAAAAACCTGGGGTTCCTCTTGCTACAGTTCTTAAATTTACATCAGGTGCCATTTTTATTTTTTTGACATGCACTTTTAATATTTTTTCTCGGCCTATAATATCTGGAAGTCCAACTACTACCTGTCTATCAAATCTACCTGGTCTTAATAAAGCTGGATCTAATACATCAGGTCTGTTTGTTGCTGCAATAATTATTACCCCTTCATTAGTTTCAAAACCATCCATTTCAACTAACAATTGGTTTAAAGTTTGTTCTCTTTCATCATTTCCACCTCCGAGACCAGCTCCTCTGCTTCTTCCAACAGCATCGATCTCATCTATAAATATAATACAAGGTGAGTTTTTTTTACCTTGTTCAAACATATCTCTAACTCTTGAAGCTCCAACACCAACAAACATTTCGACAAAATCTGACCCTGATATAGTAAAGAACGGAACACCCGCTTCTCCAGCTATAGCTCTTGCAAGTAAAGTTTTACCTGTTCCTGGTTGGCCAACTAATAAACATCCTCTAGGTATCTTTCCACCAAGTCTACTAAATTTTTTTGGATCTTTTAGAAATTGAACAACTTCCTCAACTTCTTCTTTTGCTTCCTCTACTCCAGCAACATCATCAAATGTTACTTTTCCTTTTAATTCATTCATCAACTTAGCTTTAGATTTACCAAAGCCCATTGCTCCACCTTTGCCACCTTGCATTTGTCTCATAAAGAAAATCCAAACAGCAATTAATAGTAACATTGGAAACCATGATAACAACACACCAAATAAAGATGGCATTTTATCATCTAAAGGAGCGGCTGAAATACTTACACCTTTGCTAGATAGTTTTTCAATTAAGTTTGGATAATTTGGTGAGTATGTAGAAAAAGAATTTCCATTAGCAAGAATTCCTCTTATATTATTTCCTTGTATGTCTACTTTTACAACTCCACCGTTATCAACTTCTGTTAAAAATTCTGAGAATATTATTGAATTACTTTTGCCTACATTAGCCTGAGGATTTTTAAACATATTGTAAAGGCCAATTGTTAAAAAGACAATTACAGCCCACATTGCTAAATTTTTTATATTCATAGATATAAGATAATAATTATTATGAATTAAACAAGTGTCAAATTGTTACAAATTTAGACTTTATGTGAATTTTCTTGAGATATTAATATAGTTTCATTAACTCTTTCAACATAACAGTTTCCCAAGGTAACCTTGGTAAAAGATTTTTCATTAATTTTTTTCATCAATTCATTAATACTTTTCCCCCTAACAGGATAATATTTTTTTCCTAGTTTTTGTATTAAACTTGTTAGAGATCTAAAAACAATTTCGTGAGATTGATCAAAAAAATTGTAGCTCAAAATATAGATATTTTTTCTCTTTAAAAAAACTACATTTTTTTTTAAATTTCTATCTACGTAAAATTTAATTGATTTATCTGAGTCTTTTAAATTATTAATAGTTAACTCTAATTTTTTTAGATCTAAGCCTTCTTTTTCAAGTGAGTAAAGTAAGTTTCTAATTCTAGTTCTTTTATAATCTTCATTGATATTTGATGGATCTTTAACAAAAAACTTAAATACTATTTTAGAAATATTAATTAAATCATTTTTTTCTAAGTTTAGTAATGGTCTTAAAATATTTAGATCTTTGTCTTTATATTTTACACTTTTGTTAAAAGATACCAGTCCATTTAGCCCACTTCCTCTAACCACTCTAATTAAAAAGTTTTCAAATAAATCATTTGAATGATGTCCTAACAGTAGGTGCTTAATATTATTTTTACTACATTCTTTTGCTAATAAAGAATATCTTGCCTCTCTTGCTAAAGATTGAATATTTCTAGAAGGTTTTTTACCTTTCCAACTTAATACTTTGCATGTGATGCCAACTTTTTGTAAAAGTTTTTTTACAGAAGTAGCTTCTTTTGTCGACTCGGCTCTCAGCTTATGATCAACTAAAAAAAATTTAACTGTTATTTTATTTTTTATTGAATAGCATTTAGCTAAATAAGCTAGCGCCAAACTATCGGGTCCACCTGAAACTGCTACAGCTAAATTTTCTCTAGTATTTAAAGAGGAAACGAATTCACTATAAACTTTAGAAATTTTTCGATTTTTTAGAAAACTAAGAATTTGTTTATGAGTTTTGTTTTGAGCACTCAAACTTTTTTGATTCATATTTTGCTTTTTGAAGCACAGATTGATTTGCTTTAGGATATTGCTCTTCAACTCCTACAATCATTTTACAACCTTGCTCTTTTTCTCCTATTTGAACCATTGATACACCAAGTTTTAATAAATTTATAGGAGCCTTGTCACCTTTTGGATATTTTTGATATCCTTCAAGATAAGCAGTGGCAGCATCCGTATAGAGCTGTCTTATTCTGAAGGTTTCAGCATACCAATATTGAGCATTACCTGCTAGTTTATGCTCTGAATTATTTATTACAAATTCTCTAAAAGCTCTTTCCGCAGTACTGTAATCACCTACCTTTAAAAAACTAGTTGCAAATTCATATTGTTTTTCTGGAGAAACTTTTGGAAGTATATTTTCTTCTGATTCAAAATTTTCTGTCACAATAGATGAAGTGGTTTCTACAGATTGTATTTTTTGAGTTGTTTCTCCGCTTTCTGTATCTTTATATGAAATAGAACCTAAATCTTGAGGTTGTGAAGAGCCTGGTAAAATTTTGTCTTCTTGTTCCTTTGGTATTGAGGTTAATTTTTTTCCAATCTCTCCAGATGACAAAGCATTTTCTACATCTTGAAACCTAATCTGATTATCTGCTTGAACCTTAGAAAGCCTATTTGATAATTTATCTAACTTAAAGTTAATTTCTTCAAATTTATTAGTAAGTTCTTGAAATTGTTTTTCAACATCAGATAATTTTAAAAGATGCCTTGTTAAAACATCTTCAGAGTTTTCATTTTTGCTTTTTTGACTATTTGAATTAGTTGATCCTGAATAAACAGCTTTTTCTAGAGTTTTTAGATCTTTTTGAATTAACTCTAAAATTTCATTTATATTATGGTTATCTGCAAAAATAATATTTGGGAAAAATATAAATACTAATATTAACTTTAATTGAATTATCTTTTTATAATTAAGCATAATAAATTGAGTAGTAATTATAATGATGGCAAAAAAAAGACCCTGTTCACAAATGTGATAGGGTCTTTTATGAATTATTTAGATTAATTAGTTAGCTTTAACAGTAACTGATCTTCTATTTTTAGACCAAGCTAAAGGACTAGATCCAGAATCTACCGGTCTTTCTTTACCATAACTTAATACAGAAATTCTATCTGAAGAAATTCCATAAGTCATTAAATAGTCTTTTGCTGAATTAGCTCTTCTTTCACCTAATGCTAAGTTGTACTCTCTTGTACCTCTTTCATCAGCGTGACCTTCTAAAACAACGTTAATATCTGAATTTTTTCTTAACCATCCAGCTTGTTTTCTTAAAGTTTCTCTTGAAGCTGTTGTAAGTACAGTTTCATTAGTTGCGAAGAAAACTCTATCCGGAACACCTTTAGCTAACTCTTTTACAGTATCTGTGCCCGTATAAGTGTCACCTTGCATTTGTCCTGATGTAGATGTTTTTTTTGTTGCACAAGCGGTTAATACTAAACTTGCTAATATAATTAGAAATGCATTTTTTAAAATTTTACTTAAGTTCATTTTTGCTCCTTAATCCTTAATTGAATTACTTACTTTTTCACAACTAATTAGATGTTTCAAGTTAAAAAATCAAGTGATTTAAACGTTAATTGCTTAATAATGATGACCACGATGGGTCAGATGCATCCGTCTCAGTTTCAACCATCTTTTCATTATACCCTGTTAAATCAATAGACCACAATTTAGCTGAAAACCCCTCTCCTTTAGAGTTGGTCTTGGTCTCTCTATAAAAAATAAGCACTCTTCCATTTGGAGACCATGATGGAGCTTCTTGATAAAAGTTCTCTGTCAACAGTCTTTCACCTTTTCCGTCTGTTCTCATTACTCCAATGTAAAATTTTCCTTTGTGAAGTTTGGTAAATGCAATTAAATCACCTCTTGGAGACCATACTGGAGTTCCATATAAACCATTTCCAAATGAAATTCTCTTAACGTTTTTTCCATTACTATCCATTACATAAATTTGCTGGTAACCACTTCTATCCGAATTAAAAGTAATTCTTTTTCCATCTGGTGAATAAGAGGGTGACGTATCAATTGATGGATGATTAGTAATTCTTTCAACAATTCTGTTTTCAAGATCCATTGTATATATATCAGAATTGCCATCTTTAGCAAAACTCATTATAATTTTTTTACCATCTGGGGAAAACCTTGGAGCAAATGTCATACCAGGAAAGTCTCCTACTACTTCTTGCATTCCAGTTTCTATATCAAGCAAATAAACTCTCGGTAAATTTCTAAAATAAGAAAGGTATGTAACCATCTGATTTGTTGGACTAAACCTTGGTGTTAAAACTAATTCATTTCCAAGTGTTAAATATTTATTATTAAAACCATCTTGATCCATTATTGCTAATTTTTTTATTCTTTTAGTTTTAGGACCTTCTTCAGCAATATAAATTATTCTAGTATCAAAATAACCTTTTTCACCAGTCAAACGCTCATATACTTTATCTGTAATGATATGACCTACTCTTCTCCAGTTACTAGGAACAGTAGTAAATGCTAAAGCCATCATTTCTTTTCCAGCTAAAACATCCCACAATCTAAATTCTACTCTTAACTTTTCATCTACAAACGTAACCTTGCCTGTTACTAAAGCTTGTGCTTTAATTAAATTCCAATCCTCAAACCTTGGTTTTAAATTAGCTACATCTGGCTCTTGAAGAAATGCATCTTTGTCTAGTGGATTAAATAGACCAGATTGTCTTAAATTATTTTCAACAATTATTGAAATTTCCGATCCAAGATCTTCTTGTTTTAAAATTTTTCTAAAATTTTCTTTTGATTTATTGTCTATTGATAAAGGGGATACAGCAACTGGTAGTGGATTTAAATTTCCTCTAGTAATATCAACTTCAATTAAAGCAAAAGCTTTAGCAGGAATAATAACAAGTAATATAAATAAATATCTCAATAACATTTTATCCTTCTAACATTTCTCTAGCATCAAAGTTTAGCTGCATATCTTTCCATCTTTCATAACCTGTACTAGGTACTCTAAGAGGTTGGCAAAGTTTTATAGCTCTTAATGCACTTTCAGCTAATACTTTATAAAATCCTTGTCCAGGCCTATTCATTCTAGCATGATCAAGAATCTCAGTTTTTATAATAGAGCCATCTGGCTTTAATTGTAACTTAATTCTAACTAATAAATCTTCGTTAAACGGTAACCCTAGAGGAATACTCCAGCATCCAAAAATTTGAGCTTTTAGAGCATCTTCCTCACTTAAGGTTAATCCAGCAAAATCCATTTCCTTATCTTGATCTTGAGTAACTTTATCTAGTTTTTTTGTTGTTTCTGCACTCTCAGTCTTAGATTTATCAATTAATGCCGCAATACTATTGGTATCAAATAGTTCTTTTTTTTCAAATTCTGAAATTTGTTTAATTTCTGTCTCTACTTTTTCAGGGTTTTGTTTTTCATCTTTAATTTTCTTTATTTTTTCTATTTTTTCATCCGGCAATGGAATGGCATCTGGCTTTTGTTTTTTTATTTTTTTTGGAGGTGCCTGTTCAGAAACTAATTTTTTTTCTTTTTCTTTTACTTTTTCAATTATTTTTTTTGCCTTAGGAGCAAAAGGAATATTAGTTTTGTCTGTGATTTGAATGAGCTCAACAGATATAATTGGGGGTAAATCAATTGGTTTTTTTGAAAGAAAAGGCAGGCTCATAGCTGTAATTATCACAAGAAATATATGAAGCCCAAAAGAAATAAAGATATTTCTATTCACTTTAACTACCTCTCTTTATAGGGCTCAGAAATTAATGCTACTTTTGTAAAGCCAGAACCAGACAGCATTCCCATTATTTCTAAAACTCTACCATAGTTTATTGATTTGTCTCCTCGAACATAAATTCTAGTGTCTGTTCTATTTTTAGATACAGCTAAAATCTTTGCAATAATTTTATCATACTCAACTTTAGATTCTTGAATAAATATTTCACCTTTGGAATTTATAGATAATGTTAATGGCTCTAATTCTTCGGGTAATGAGTCTGCGGAGCTTTCTGGTAAATCAACTTGTATTCCAACTGTCAATAATGGCGCTGTTACCATAAATATAATTAATAATACCAACATTACATCCACAAAAGGAGTAACATTTATTTCACTCATAGGTTCTTTGGATGAACGATTGAGTTTAAAAGCCATTTTATATTATTGATAAAAATCTTTTAGAAAAATTTTCTAATCTTTGTGAATATTTTTTTGAATCGTTATTAAATTTATTATAAGCAACAACTGCAGGTATCGCAGCCAATAATCCAAGAGCAGTTGCAAATAACGCTTCTGCTATTCCTGGCGCCACAATCGCTAAACTTGTATTTCTTGAGATTGCTATAGATTGAAATGAGTTCATTATTCCCCATACAGTTCCAAACAAACCTATAAAAGGTGCTGTTGAACCAACTGTTGCCAAAAATGTAAAGCCTTTATCTATTTTTGAAATCTGTTTTTCAATATTAACCTCAAGTATGCTTGCCATTCTTTCATTTAGGTTGGTTTTACTTTTGGCTTTTAATAAACTTTGCATAGTATCTTTAAACAATGAGGCTGTTGGGTTCTCTACATCAGCTGGCAAACTATTATAAAAAGTTTCTGCCGATTTTGATTTCCAAAATTTTTCTTCAAATTCCTCAGATTCTAGATTGATTTTTTTAAATAACCTAAGTTTTTCAATAATGACTGCCCACGAGTATATAGAGCAACCAATCAACATAAGTATCACTGACTTTACAACAAAGTCTGCTCTTAAAAATAAACTCCACAAAGAAAAATCGGTATTTGAGGCAAGGCCTACTGCTTGAGATGTAATATCAGCTTCCATATTTAAGGTTTCACACTTAAATGTGTCATGAATTTGACTTTTAAAGTCTTTATTTATTCTTCTAGTTTGTAGGTTTCATAATAAAAGCTAGCTATTAATATTGCATCAGCTTTATTTGAGTCTTTTTTTCTAGATAATTCTGATGAAAAATAAGGAAATACCTCTATTGCTTTTGTTCTACTAGCGTCTTTTTCTGAATTAATAAGATTAAAATACTTTTTCCATTTTGTTGGTCTTACAAAATACATGGGTAATTGCATTGCAGAACAAATTCCTTTTAAAATACCAAATGATTGTCCAAAATTAAACATACTAGTAACGCCTTGACCTGGCATAGCTGATACTTGTTCAATTATAACTTTGATATCTTCCTTTTTTATATCTTTAATTCTTAAAGAAATTTCATAATAAATTTGAGCACCATTAACTTGTTTTTTATTTTTTTTTCCTTCTGGCATATTTGGCATTTCAATAACATCAATTATTTTACCATCTTGAAAAAAACAAATAGAGCCTGTTATTCCTGGATCTATTCCAATAATAAGCATTAACTATTATTAAAATTTATGTTTGAATAAACACTTTGAACATCATCATCATCTTCTAATGTTTCTAAAAACTCTATTGCAGCTTCCACTTTATTTTTTTCAACATCTACACTATTTAAGGGAACCCATTCAATCTCTGTTGAAATAAAATTTACAATTGTTTTTTCTAAATTTTTTTTTACATTATAAATTTCGTTTATAGGACATTGAATTTCATGAAATTCATCATTTGAAATACACTCATCTGCACCAGATTCAATTGCTAGTTCAAAAATTTGTTCATCTGAGATTTCTTTTTTATCAATTTTAATAATCCCTAACTGATTAAAGTTATGTGAAGCAGAACCCTGGGTCCCTAAATTACCACCACTTTTTACAAATATGGATCTAACATTGGAAGCTGTTCTGTTTTTATTGTCGGTTAACGCTTCTACAATTACTGCTATTTTATCTGGACCAAACCCTTCATATCTTAAATTTTCATAATTTGTTTCTGAGTTAGCAGAAGATTTGGCAATAGCTCTTTCAATATTATCTTTTGGCATGTTGGCTGACTTTGCTGCTTGAATTGCAGACCTAAGTCTTGGATTCATCGCAGGATCTTTATCACCTAGTTTTGCTGCTACACTTATCTCTTTAGATAATTTTGAAAATACTTTAGATCTTTGTTTATCTGCTTTTCCTTTAGAGTGTTTTATACTTGCCCATTTTGAGTGACCCGACATAATAATTATTGAGAATTTTTTAATTCTCCTCCATATATAAAATTTTCTACATTTTTTGCTAACCCTGTTTCTATATCACATTCAACAATCACACCACACAAACTAGCTTCGCCAATTGCTGGAAAGTGCTTTGTAGACTTTTTTTTTAAAAACCTATTAATTGAATTATCTTTATTCATTCCAATAACTGAATCGTAGTCGCCACACATTCCCGCATCTGTTTGATAAGCGGTGCCACCTTTTAATACTCTCGTATCATTTGTTGGAATATGTGTGTGAGTTCCAACAACCAAAGTCGCTTTTCCATCAAAAAAATGACCCATAGCTGCCTTTTCACTTGTTATTTCTCCATGAAAATCGACTAATAGAAAATCATAATCTTCTTTAAGCTTATATCTTTTCATAAATTTTTCAGCTGCTTCAAATACATCTTCACATTTCTTCATAAAAACATTTCCCATCAAATTAAGCACCCCTACTCTCATCTCATTTTTAGCAGTAAATATTCCAAAGCCTTTTCCTGGAGATGGTTCAAATAAATTTTTAGGTCTAAGAAGTCGATTTTCTTTTTCAATATGAGACATCGTTTCTTTCTGATCCCACACATGATTGCCCGTTGTAATAACATCTACACCACAATTAAAAAAATCTTTACATATTTCCTCTGTAAGACCAACGCCTGAGTCAGCTGCATTCTCACCATTAACAACTACGAAATCGATTTTTTCATCTTTAATTTTTGATAGTAAATTATTCAAAACCATCGACCGTCCTGAAATTCCAACTACATCACCTAAGAAAAGTATTTTCATTTTATAGTATGTTTATTTGTTACAATATAATCTAATTTTTGATCATACATATTAGTTGGCACTTTATCAATTTCTTGAATTGAAAAAGCTAAACCTATCTTTATGATATTTTTTTTTTTTGATAATTTTTTAATTAATCTATCGTAGTATCCACCACCATATCCAAGTCTGTTCAAATTTTTGTCAAATGCTACCAGGGGAATTAATAAAACATCAGGGTAAACTATATTTTTGTTTTCTGGTTCAGGTATCCCATATTTATTTATTTTTAAAGGCTCAGAAAATGACCATGAATAAAAATCCATTTGAAAGTTTTTCTTAATTATGGGCAAAGAAATATTAAATTTATTCTTTTTAAATTTTCTTAACAGTGTCAAGTCATCTATCTCAAAGTTTACCGGATAATATCCACCTATAATCTTATTAGTTATTTTTTCTCTTTTAATAATTTTTATGATTTGATTAAAGTTGAGCTGAATATTTTTTGTATTAAATTTTTGCCTAACTTTAAGAATTTTCTTTCTTAATTTAGACTTTAACACAAATCTACTGAACTGGATTTTCTAAATTTGCTTTTTCAACAAAATTTTCAATTTCATCTGCAGCTGCTTCGATTATTTTTTCATAATCTTCTTTATTTTTTTCTATTTCTATTTTAAAATCTTCGTGGTCTTGTTGTAATTCCTTCATTTCTTCTTCTTTTTTATCCCTGTAATCATAAACTAATGATTTTAATTCTCTAAATTTATTTGATAAATTCTGTAACTCAGTTTTTTTTTGTTCTATTTTTTTTTTAGTTTCAAAATATTCATCCATTATTTGAACTGAAGTGATCAATAGAAGTTTATTTTCCCCTATGTTTCCTAGGTCATTCTTTAAATTGTTAAATTTTTCATTAATATGAGTTAACAATTCCTCTAAATGCTCTTCTTGTCCATCATCACAAGATAGAAGAAATTCTTTGCCATTAAATTTAATATTTACATTTGCCATTTATCTATTTCTTCTAATAAAGTATCTGTTTCTTGATTTAATTCATCTATTTTTTCTGAAAATTCTGTTTCTTTTTTTTGTTCGTCTATTTTTTGCTTATTAATATCTTCTAATTTTTGATTAAGAGCTTTGTATTTACTTTCTAAATTTTGATATTTTTCTTCTATCTGTTTTTTTTCAATTTCTAATTGATTTTTTTGAATGTTTAAGTTTTCTAAATTAGACTTTAACGTTGGGTTTTGTAAATTTAAACTCCTCAATTTATTAAGTGCAAAACTAAGCTTTTTTTCTTTTTCACTGTCTGTTTTCATATATATATATTTATATTATTAAATTGAGTCTTCTTAGTCTAGATAGGATATTTTGAACAAATTACATAAAGATTTATCAAACGCAATAAGGTTTTTATCGATAGATGCTGTACAAAAAGCAAATTCGGGCCATCCTGGGATGCCAATGGGTATGGCAGATGTAGCAACAGTTTTATTTAAGGATTTTCTTAGATTTAATCCAAAAAATCCAAACTGGCTAAATAGAGATAGATTTGTTTTATCTGCTGGTCATGGATCTATGCTTCTTTACTCTTTATTACATTTAACTGGGTACAAAAGTATTTCCTTGAATGATATTAAAAATTTTAGACAATTAAAATCAATTTGTGCGGGTCACCCTGAATATCACCCTGGTACTGGTATTGAAACGACGACGGGTCCCCTTGGGCAAGGAGTTGCTAATTCAGTTGGGTTTGCTATTGCAGAAGAAATTTTAAAAAAAAAACTAGGTAAAGAAATAATAAATCATAAAACTTATGTTTTAGCTGGAGACGGATGTTTAATGGAAGGTATTAGCCATGAAGCAATGAGTTTAGCAGGACACTTAAAGTTAAAGAATCTAGTTATGCTTTTTGACAATAACTCAATATCAATTGATGGACCAACTAGTTTGGCAGTTTCAGATAATTTCAAAAAGAGATTTGAAAGTTATGGTTGGGATTACATACTGATTAATGGTCATAATGAAAAAGAAATTTTTGCTGCATTAAAAAAAGTTCAAAATGCAAAAAGACCGACTGTTATTTCATGTAAAACAAAAATTGGGTATGGCTCACCTAATAAATCTGGCAAAGCCTCTTCGCACGGTAGTCCAATTGGCTTAGATGAAATCGAATTAGTTAGAAAGAGTTTAGATTGGAAATATAAACCTTTTGAAATTCCTAAAAGTATTTTAAATGAATGGAGAAAAATTGGTAACAAGGGTGCAAAACTAGATTCTACATGGAATAAAATTTATAAAAGAAAAAAAAATTTAGTAGATAAAGTCTTTAAAAATAATTTCTCTAAAGCTTTAAAAAATGAGAAGCAAAATTCTCTTAAAGAAAACAAAAGTCTAGCCTCAAGAAAAGCTTCTGAGTTAACCCTTAATGCTCTTACGAAAGAAAATAATACATTAATTGGTGGTTCAGCTGACTTAGCGGGATCTAATAACACCAAAACCAAACATCATAATGCTATTAACTGTGATAATTTTAATGGTGATTATATTCATTACGGCGTTAGAGAGCATGCAATGTCTGGAATAATGAATGGACTTGCACTTCATAGCAAATTTATTCCATACGGTGGAACTTTTTTAATATTTTCTGATTATTGCAAACCTTCCATTCGCTTATCTGCTTTGATGCAACAACGTGTTATTTATGTGATGACCCACGACTCAATTGGCTTAGGGGAAGATGGACCAACACACCAACCAATAGAACAACTATCTGGATTAAGATCTATTCCTAATTTAAATGTTTTTAGACCAGCAGACAGAATGGAAACTATCGAATGTTGGGAATTAGCATTAAAAAACTCGAGGACACCAAGTGTGTTATCTTTAACTAGACAAAATCTTGAACCTTTTAGAAAAAAATATTCAAATATAAACAAATGTTCTTTAGGTGCTTATGAAGTTTTAAGAACTAATAAAAAAATTAATTTAACAATATTTGCTAGTGGTTCTGAGGTTAATTTGGCAATTGAAACTAGCCATAAATTAGCCAAAGATAAGATATACTCTAAAGTTGTGTCAGTACCATGCCAAGATATTTTTGATTTACAGTCAAAATCATATAAGACAAAAATCCTTAATGAAGCTAAATTTAAAATATCTATTGAAGCTGCTTCAACAGATTGTTGGAAAAAATATATTGGAACTGAAGGCCTAGCTTTTGGAATAGATACATTTGGTAAAAGTGCACCATACAAAGAAATTTATAAATATTTTGGATTAACAGTTCAGAATATTTCACAAAAAACTAAGAAACTAATAAAGAATTAAGTATGACAATCAAAGTTGGTATCAATGGAATGGGAAGAATTGGTAGAATGGTAATTAGAGCTATCATTGAAAGCCAAAACAAAAACATAGAAATCAAACACATCAATAACCGATCAAATTCTGAGGCAAGTTGTTCTTTAATTAAATATGATTCTATTCACGGTAAATTCAATGCAGATTTAAATTACGATGAAAAACATTTAATTATTAATAATAATAAAATCACATTTTCACAAGAATCCAATATTGAGGATATTAACTGGAAAAAATTTGATGTCGATTATGTTTTTGAATGTACTGGAAAATTCAATTCAAAAGAAAAATTATTAGCTCATATAAAAAATGGGGCTAAAAAAGTTATAGTTTCTGCTCCATGCAAAAATGCAGATAAGACAATTGTCTATGGAGTAAATGAAAATATTTTGACAAAAGGCGATCAAATTATTTCTGCAGCTTCTTGTACAACTAACTGTCTTGCACCTGTTGCTAATATTTTAAATGAAACTTTTGAAATTGAAAAAGGATTTATGACAACTATTCACGCTTTTACTAGTGATCAAAGAATTCTAGACAATTCCCATAAAGATCCTAGAAGAGCAAGATCTGCCAGTCAATCTATTGTGCCAACTTCTACGGGTGCTTCAAAAGCAATTGGTGAAATTATACCTTCATTAAAAGGAAAACTTGAAGGCATTGCGATGAGAGTACCTACTCCTAATGTTTCGCTTATAGAATTAGTTTTTTGCTCAAAAAAAGAGGTAAGCAAAGAAACAATCAACGAGGCATTTACTTTTGCTTCTAAAAAACAATCAAAAAAAGTTTTAGAAGTTACATCGGAAAAGCTGGTTTCAATCGATTTTAATCATAATTCAGCCTCAGCAATTGTTGATTTATCTTTAACTAATGTAGTTGGTAAAAATATGGGAAAAATCTCAGCGTGGTATGATAATGAATGGGGTTTTTCAAATAGAATGTGCGACATAGCAGAACATCTTCATAAAATCTCTTAATGAGAAGCATAAAGGATGCGCCCAACCTTAATCAAAAAAAAGTATTACTTAGGCTGGATTTAAACGTTCCATTAAGTAATGGAAAAATTACAGATACAACTCGAATAGATAAAATTTTACCTACTATTAATTTTTTATTAAAGAATGAAGCTAAAATTATAATATTGTCTCATGTGGGTAGACCCAAAGGCAAAGTTGTAAACGAACTCTCTCTTAAACCGATATGTGAAAATCTAAAAAATAATCTTAACCAAAGTATAAGGCTTATTTCAAAAAATATAAAAGAAGTTAAATCTGCTGATCTATTTGATAATCGTGATGAAAAAATTGTAATACTTGAAAATCTTAGGTTTTATGAAGAGGAAGAAAAAAATGATAAAGTGTTTGCAAAACATTTGGCAAGTCTAGCGGATATTTATGTTAATGACGCTTTCTCATGTTCTCATAGGGCTCATGCCTCAATTTTTGAAATTACTAAATTTATTCCATCTTATGCTGGACTTCAATTAAATTTGGAAATTAATGCTCTAACAAAAATTACATCTGAAATTCAAAGACCTATAACCTGCATTATAGGTGGATCTAAAATATCTTCTAAAATTAATATCATTAAAAACTTAATAGCTAAATTTGATAATATTATAATAGTTGGTGGAATGGCAAATAATATACTTAAATACAAAGGGTATGAAATTGGAAAATCTATTCAAGAGAATAATTGCCATAAGATTATTGAAGAAATATTTTCTTTATCAAAAAAAAAAAGTTGTAGAATGATTTATCCTGAAGATGTCATGATAGGAAAAGATTTAAATGGATTATCTGAAATAAAAGAACTTGATAATATTTCTAAAGATGAGTTAATTTTAGATATTGGCCCTAAAACAATTAAAGCTATTAATTTATTAATTGAAGAAAGTAGTACCATCTTATGGAATGGGCCCGCTGGTTATTTTGAGAATCCTAATTTTGCCAAAGGAAGTATTGAAATAGCAAAAAAAATTATTGAAAAAAATAAGAATAATTCAATTTACTCAGTTGTAGGAGGTGGTGATACTGTTTCACTCTTAAATAGTATTGGGGCAACTAGCAATTTTAATTTTGTTTCAACTGCGGGTGGAGCTTTTTTAGAATATCTTGAAGGCAAAGAACTTCCTGGTATAAAGGCTCTTAATTAATATGTCAGAACTTAACAAAATTGCATTAAAGATACTTTCTAATGGCAAAGGAATCCTTGCTGCTGACGAAAGCAACGGAACCATGACTAAAAGATTAGAGTCAGTTAATGTACTCTCTAGCCCAGAAAATAGACTTCTATTTAGAGAGACTCTTTTCTCTGCAAGCGGGATGAATGATTTTATTGGTGGTGTTATTTTATATGATGAAACCATTAACCAAACGTCTAGCTCAAACCAAACTATTCCAGAACTAATTTCTAAATCTGGAGCAGTTCCAGGAATTAAAGTCGACACAGGTGCAAAAATTCTAGCAGGATCTTATGAAGAAAAAATTACAGAAGGTCTAGATGGCTTAAGAGAAAGACTAAAGGGCTATTACAAACTTGGAGCAAGATTTACAAAATGGAGAGGTGTTTATAATATTTCAGATAAATATCCAAGCAAACTATCAATACACTCCAATGCTCATGCACTAGCAAGATATTCGGCTTTAGTCCAAGAATGTGGAATGGTTCCGATTGTAGAACCTGAAGTTCTAATGGATGGAAATCATACTGCCGAAACATGTTTTAATAAAACCTCTGAAGTTATTAAAAAATGCTTTGAAGAATTAATGATTAATAAAATAGACTTAAGTGGAATAATTTTAAAACCTAATATGATTTTAGCAGGAACCACTTCTAGCAAAAAGATATCGGCTGAAGAGGTTGCAAAACTTACTTTAAAATGCCTAAAAGAAAATGTACCAGTTGAAGTGCCTGGAGTTACCTTTTTATCAGGCGGGCAAACAGAAGTGGAAGCAGCAGAAAATTTAAACCTAATTAATAAGTATAATGACACAAATTTTATTATGACTTATTCATATGGTAGAGCTTTACAACAAAGTGCACTTAAATTTTGGTCAAAAGACATTAATAATATTAGTGGCACTCAAAAAGTTTTTAACCACAGAGCTAATATGTGCACACTTGCGGCTCAAGGTAAATGGTCAAAAGAACTTGAAGCAAAATAAAATAAATAAGAAATTTGTTTATCTAATTTCCCCAAATAAAATAACTGATATAAATTTTTATAATGATTTAGCTCTTGTGTTGAGTTCAAAAAAAGTAAGTTTTTTTCAACTAAGACTTAAAAACGAAACAAATTCAAATAAATTAATTATTGGAAAAAAAATCAAGAAAATTTGCAATAAGTACAAAGTTAAATTTTTAGTCAATGACGATCCCCTACTTGCTAAAAAAATGAATGCAGACGGTTGTCACCTAGGTCAAAAAGATATAAACTTGATAAAAGCTAGAAAAATATTGAAGAACAAAATTATTGGAGTGACCTGTCATAATTCTGTTAATCTAGCAAAGAGAGCTATTGAAGCTGGTGCTGATTATTTAGCTTTTGGTGCATTTTATGCAACTAAAACCAAGATAGTTAAATATAGAGCTAGTTTAACTATATTAAAATCTATTAAAAAAATAACGTCCATACCAATTGTGGCTATTGGCGGTATAAAGCTAAGTAATTATAAAAAACTTTTATTGAATAAAGCTAACTTTTTAGCTATTTCAGGCTACATTTGGAATAATAAAAAATACAAACCATTAGAAGCTATTAAAAAATTAAAATGAAATTATACGCAAGTGAAATTAGAGTTGGAATGTTAATTGAATATAAAAATGACCTTTGGCAAGTCTTAAAAACACAGCATGTAAAACCTGGCAAAGGTGGTGCGTTTGCTCAAGTTGAGATGAAAAGTGTGAATAAAAATACAAAATTGAATGAAAGATTTAGATCAAGTGAGTCTGTTGAAAAAGCTTCATTAGATGAAACAAAGTTTAATTATCTTTATGGTGATGAAACTGATTATTATTTCATGGACCCGAAATCTTACGAACAAATTAATATTAAAAAAGAAATAATGGGAGAAAAAGGTAAAATGTTAACAGAAAACTTGGGAGTAAGCATAAGTTTTTATAATGAAAAACCTTTAACAGTTGAGCTGCCCAATCAAGTAACGTGCACGATTGATACAACTGATGTTGCTTTAAAAGGGCAAACAGTTTCATCTTCATACAAGCCCGCAACTTTAGATAATGGAATAAATATTCAAGTCCCTCCATTTATTGAAGGTGGGGACAAAATCATAGTTGATACTAGAACTATGGAATATATCAAAAAAATATAAATCATATGCAATCAATATCAGCCAATCTAAATGTCATGATAAAGGCTGCAGAAAAAGCATCTAGAGCTTTAATTAGAGATTTTGGAGAAATAGAAAAACTACAAGTTTCAATCAAAGGACCTACAGATTTTGTATCGAATGCTGATTTAAAAGCTGAGAAAATAATTATAGAAGAATTAAAAAAAGCAAGACCCTACTATTCTATTATTAGTGAAGAAGATGGTTCCGAAACTAATAAAGATAAAGAACACACATGGATAATAGATCCTATAGATGGTACTACAAATTTTTTACATGGCGTGCCTCACTTTGCAATATCAATTGCTTTAAAATCTGGTGATGAAATAGTATCGGGGTTAATTTATGACCCTATAAAAGATGAAATGTTTTATGCTGAAAAAGAAAATGGTGCATTCTTTAACAATCAAAGAATTAGAGTATCAAAAAAAAGAGAGCTTAATAGCTGCTTGTTTGCTACGGGCGGTATAACTAAAAATGAAGTTGATTTACCTTTAAGAAAATCTGGAAGTGCAGCATTAGATATTGCCTACGTTGCAGCCGGTAGATATGACGGTTATTTTCAAAATAATCTAAATTTATGGGATATAGCTGCTGGTATAATATTGGTAAAAGAGGCAGGTGGCTTAATTAATGAAATTGACCTCTCAAAAAATAAAGACATCAAAATAAGAGCTTCTAGCATGGCAATTAACGATAAAATGCTTGAAAAATTAAAGAACTTTTAATTGTTTTATAAAATTCTTTTGCTATAAGTCTCGATATGAAAAAAGACATACACCCAAACTACCATACAATTAAAGTAGAAATGACTGATGGAACTCAATTTGAAACAAGATCAACTTGGGGGAAAGAAGGAGAAGTTTTAAAATTAGAAATTGATCCAAAATCCCATGCTGCTTGGACAGGTGGAAAGCAAAAACTAATGGACAAGGGTCGTGTAAGCAAATTCAATAAAAAATTCCAAAATTTCAGATCAGAAAAGAAAGATTAAATGTCAAACGTACCATTAATGCCAATGGCAACAGCTGTTTGGTTAGTAGAAAATACAACACTTACTTTCAAGCAAATTTCAAAGTTTTGTAATTTACATGAGGTTGAAGTGCAGGGGATTGCAGATGGTGAAGTTGCAAAAGGAATAATGGCTTATAACCCCATTATATCTGGTCAGCTTACTAGAGAAGAGATTGAGCTGGCATCTAAAGATGAAAATAAAGAACTACAGATAAAAAATACTGATATTGAAATTTCAACTGAAGATAAAAAAATTAAAAAATACATTCCTTTATCTAAAAGACAAGATAAACCAGATTCAGCTTTATGGTTAATCAAACATCATTCATTGTTAAAAGATTCGCAAATAGCAAAACTAGTTGGAATAACCAAGGCCTCTGTTACTGCAATTAAAAATAAAAGTTATTGGAATTATAACAATTTAAATCCTAAAGACCCTGTAGCATTAGGGCTGTTTTCTCAAAAGGATCTAGTTGAAGCTATTGAAAAAGCTGAAAGAAGAATAAAAAGGGAAAAAAAAGAAAAAGAAAAAGCAAAACTAACAAGAGAAGTTTCAAACATTGAATAATTTTAATAGACACCAAAATTATATGATGGTACTAAAACATTCTTAAAAAATATTTATGAAAATAGAAGTTAAAGATAACAATATTGAACAAGCGCTTAGAGTTCTTAAAAGAAAATTACAAAGAGATGGTTTTTTTAAAGTAGTAAAATTAAAAAGTGTTTACGAAAAACCTTCTGAAAAGAAAAAAAGAATTTTACAAGAAAATATTAAAAGAGTTAAAAAGCTCAATAAGCTTAAAAATAGAATTTAAATATACCGCGGGGTGGAGCAGTCTGGTAGCTCGTCAGGCTCATAACCTGAAGGTCGGCGGTTCAAATCCGTCCCCCGCAACCAATCCCACACTCACTTTTTTGATTTAGATAACGTTCAGAAAATAATCTTACCGCACCATTGACGCAATCGGAATCAAAAATTGACCTCAATAATAATTAATCAACAGGTTTAAGTTTTGGATTAATATTTATATCTACTTTTTTAATTGAATTACCTCGTCTAATTTCATCATAAAAAACAACTTGAGTTCGCATTTTGCGATTTTTGAGCTCTTTATACTTACTAATTAAATTGCGATATATACCATGTTTAAAATATATTCCTTCTGGTTTAAAAAAAATTGGAGATTTTAATATTTCCACTTTTTTAATACCATCTACCCATGCATCTATTCTTTTATTTTTAAAATCTAAACAAAAAGAAATATCTGTCCAAACTTCTTTCATTTTTCTTAGTGGCTTTAATGTAGTAAATACTGATTTATCAATAACGTCTGTTGCTGAACCACTAAGTTCGTGCCAATTAAAGAATAAATATCCTTTATGTGCATCAATTTGAATCAAGGGTGGAAAAGAAGCTAGGCCGCCTGATGCTGTACCTGTTGGACCACCAATTTGATGAACTTGGCCTAAAGTAGTTTTGGCTGGAGCTACATCAAAAAAATCTTTAGATAACATTAAACTATATCCATAGCACTGTTTTCCTTTTGGAGCCTGTCTTGGTTCTGTTGAAAACTCAACTCTTTCTCGATCAGTGTCACAATCGCTCCAACTATCGTCTCCAAAGCAATCACCATCTCTAAGTTCAAATCGTTGGTAATATTTTCCAGCACGTGCTTTTGTTTTATCTTTAATGTATTGAAAGTTGTAATCATTATGATCCATAAAGTTTTTATGAAACTTAAATCCACTCTTCTTGGTTTTCAAACCAAATTTTCCCTCTTCATCTTTAAATGTCCCAGAAATAGCAAGTGTTGGAATCAATAAAAATATGATTAACAATTTTTTCATAAAATCTTTGCCGTAAATATTGAGATTTTATTCTAGCACAACCTCTGCCGTAATAAAACCGCACTCCAATAAAGTTTTGAGAATTTTATCTAGCTTATTTAAGGAACATTGATTGTTTTACGCAGAAATCAGGTCATACGTCAAGCTCATAACCTGAAGGTCGGCGGTTCAAATCCATCCCCCGCAACCAATTCTAGTGACTAGTTAATTAAATTTTAAACCTAGATTTTTTACTATCAACCAAAAATGCTTTAACAGTTTCTTTGGTAAGTTGATCAAATGTTTTCCCAAAATTTTCAATTTTTTCAATAGTTTTTGGTGGAATTGTAATAATGTGACATCCCAATTGTTTTGCTTGTAAGTAATTATAGGGCTCTCTAACACTCGCCCAAAGTATCTCTACATTTTTAAATTTTTTTGCGATTGCAATACTTTTTTTAAATTCTGGAACTGGATCTTTTCCAGTATCCCCTGCTCTACCAGCAAATATTGAAATTATAACTTTTGTTTTCTTATTGATTAATTTTAGAATTTTTTCTGTTTGTTTTGCACTATAAATTGCTGTGATATTAAGTTTAATATCCAAATTATTAAGCTCTTTAATAATTTTACTCATAAAAATACCTTTAGAATTAGCAACTGGTACTTTTACATAAACATTCTTTCCCCAGCTATTAATCTGAAGAGCTTGTTTTTTCATCTCTTTGTATTCGTCAGCAAATACCTCTAGTGAAACAGGTTTATTTTTGCAAATTTTTAATATTTTCTTTGAATAGGATTTGTAATCTTTTGCTCCAGCTTTTCTCATCAAGCTAGGATTGGTTGTAAAGCCTTTAACTATTTTTTTCTTATTGAACTTCTTTATTAAATCTAATTCTGCAATGTCACAAAATACTTTTGTTGTCATTAATTTTAAAGGTTTTTAGTTATATCTTCAGTCATTTTTTTTGCATCTGCAAATAACATTAGAGTGTTATCTTTATAGAACAATTCATTATCAATTCCAGCATATCCAGGGGATAAGCTTCTCTTTACAAATAATACTGATTTACATTTTTCAACATCTAAAACTGGCATTCCATAGATTGGACTTTGAGGATCAGTTTTTGCAACAGGATTTGTTACATCATTTGCTCCAATTACAAATGCAACATCTGCATTAGCAAAATCATTATTAATTTCTTCAAGTTCAAAAACCTCATCATAGGGAACATTAGCCTCAGCCAACAATACATTCATATGACCTGGCATTCTTCCTGCAACTGGATGAATTGCATAAGTTACTTTAATATCATTTTTCTTTAACGTATCAACCATCTCTCTTAGTGCATGTTGTGCTTGAGCTACTGCCATCCCATAACCTGGAACAATTATAACTGATGATGCATTTTTCATTAAAAAAGCTGCATCTTCCGCATTACCACTTTTAACCGGTCTTTGCTCTTTATTTCCAGTTGAAGCTGATTGTTCTGTTGCACCAAATCCTCCTAAAATTACATTAAAGAAAGAACGGTTCATACCCTTGCACATTATATAAGATAAAATTGCACCTGAAGATCCAACAAGGGCACCCGTTATAATTAATGCAGTATTTTCTAAAGTAAAACCAATTCCTGCAGCAGCCCAACCAGAGTATGAATTTAACATTGAAATCACCACGGGCATATCTGCTCCACCAATTGGGATGATTAATAAAAATCCTATTAAAAATGAAACTGCTATCAATATCCAAAAAAAGTTTGATGACTGCGACGAGCATAGCAGGTAAGTTAGAATTAGAATTGAAATTAACAATAAAGCATTAAGAAAATGCTGCCCCTTAAAGGTAATTGGTGACCCTGACATTATTCCTTGAAGTTTTAAAAAAGCAATTATTGACCCCGAGAATGTTATGGCTCCAACCACAGCCCCAATTGACATTTCAATTAAGCTTGCAAGTTTAATGTCTCCAGGCACTCCTAAATTAAAAGCTTCTGGATTTAAGAAAGCTGAAATTGCAACAAAAACTGCTGATAATCCAACTAAACTGTGAAAACCTGCTACTAATTCTGGCATAGCAGTCATTGGTATTTTGTAAGCTATAAATGCCCCTATAAGACCACCTACAAGTAAAAAAATTAATACATAAACTAGTCCACTAGAAATACTTCCAACCGACAAAAAAGTAACAGTGATAGCTATCACCATTCCCAAAATTCCAAAAAAATTACCCTGTCTTGAAGTTTCTGGCGATGAAAGACCTCTTAATGCCAATATAAATAAAACTCCTGAAACTAAATAAAATATTGCTGATAAATTTGCTGACATAATTATTTATCTTTCTTCTTTTTCTTATACATTTGAAGCATTCTTTGAGTGACCAAAAATCCTCCAAATATATTAATTGCAGCAAGAGAAATTGCTAAAAAACCAAGAATATTCGAGATTGTAAAAACATTGTCTGTACTTCCTGCTAAGCCTGCAATTATAGCACCAACAATAATTACCGATGATATTGCGTTAGTAACTGACATCAATGGTGTGTGCAAAGATGGAGTTACACTCCACACAACATAATAACCAATAAAAATTGATAAAATGAATATACTTAATCTAAATATAAAAGGGTCTATTTCCATAAATCTATTTTATTAAAGTTTTTTCAATTATTTCGTCTTCTAAATTAATATTAATTTTTTTATTTTCTTTATCATACAAATTAGACACAAAGTTAAATACATTTTTTGAATAAAGATTTGAAGCAGAAACAGGAAGTTTATTGAGAATGTTTGTTTCGCCCATAATCTTTACTCCATTTTTAACTACAATTTTATCAACTTCAGTAAATTCAGCATTTCCACCCTGAACTGCTGCTAGATCATAAATAACAGAGCCTGATTGCATATTATCAATCATGGAGCCTTTAATAATCAATGGAGCTTTTTTGCCTGGAATTAAAGCAGTACATATTACGATATCAATTTTCTTAAGAGTTTCTGCTAAAAGATCTTCTTGTTTTTTCTTAAAATCTTCAGATGCTTCTTTTGCATAACCACCTTCTGTTTCAAGATTTTCTGATCCTTCAACAGTTAAAAATTTTCCACCTAAGCTTTCAACTTGTTCTTTTGAGGCCATTCTAACATCTGTTGCAAATACAATGGCACCCATTCTTTTTGCTGTTGCAATAGCTTGAAGACCTGCCACACCTGCACCCACTACCAATACTTTTGCTGCTGGAATTGTACCTGCTGCTGTCATCATCATTGGAATTGCTTTTTCAAAGTTTGCGAATGATTCTATTACCGCTTTATAACCAGCAAGGTTAGCTTGCGAAGAAAGAATATCCATTGATTGGGCTCTAGTTATTCGAGGCAGCATTTCTAAAGAAAAAATATTAATATTTTTTTTAGATAAATTTTCTATTTTTTCTTTGTTAGCATATGGATTAAATACCCCAACTAGAGTTTGGTTTTCTTTTAAGCTTAAAATATTTTCATCTGATAATAAACCTAATTGAATAATAATATCAGCACTGTCTAAAACTTCAGATTTATTGGTTAAAATTTCAACACCTAAATCCTTATAGTCACTATCTTTAAATCCTAAGTGTTCTCCATATTTTTCAATTATAGAAATTTTAAAACCAAGAGCTATGTATTTTTTTGCAATATCGGGGGTGATTGCTATTCTTTTTTCTACTTTTTGATTTTCTAAAATTGAAACGATTCTCATAGAGCAGACTTTATAGCAAGAATACTGCCATTAAAACCAAAACACCTATAACAGCGACAGTTCCCCACAATACAAATTTTGTAAAATTATTCCAAGTATCTTTATGGTTGCCATTATCCATAAAAACTACTTCTGTCTTGCTTTAAATTTAGGATTTGTTTTATTGATTATATAAACTCTACCTCTTCTTCTTACTAATTTAGAGTTTAAGTCTCTTTTTTTTAATGATTTTAGTGAGCTTTTAATTTTCATAATATTTTTTTTATAGCCGGCAATGTCCTACTCTTCCGTGTCTTAAGACAAAGTACCATTGGCGCTGAAGGGCTTGACTTCCGAGTTCGGAATGGGATCGGGTATAACCCCTTCGCAATAATCACCGGCAACAGTCTTTTAGCAATATTATTACATTTGTAAACAAATTTATTACTAAGTTGCTTAAATAATAATTTAACCTGTTTTATTGAAAAACTAGAAGAAAATTAAATTAATTTAAACTTAATCTTATTTGTTATTACTATATCTGCTCCACAAAAACATACCAATTGGAAAATAATAAGTAATTGACATCCAATTATTGAAAAAGCTGCCTGTAGGTATTAGCGGCCAGAGACTTATAATTATAGCACTTAGAAGACAAAGTTCAAAATCATTAAAAAATTTTTTTTTTTTATTAAATATATTATTAAAAAATTGCATCATTGAAAAAAAAATTATTAACAAAAAAGTACCAAGAACTAATGCAAACCCAAAAATCCCAGCTTCAGATAAAAGTTCTATATAAGTATTGTGTGGATGGTTTTGACAAGCAAGTTTTGATTCATCGTAATCTTTACACACATTTCTATATTGTCTAGGACCAACTCCAAATACTTTATTATCATTAAATATTTTTAAACCAGTGACATACATCTCATGATGAGTCTTAGTAAAAATGTAGATTTTTTTTTCTTTATTAGTTTCTGAATTACTACTTGTAAAACCATCAATAGTTTGAGTAATTATTCTATCTTGAGTTTTTGGAAAAATAAATATTAATCCAAGGATTAATAATAATGACCCAACATATGTCCAAAAGCGATATCTTTTATAATCATTTATCATCAGAATAATAAAGATTGCTGACAAATTCATGAAAAAAAGAGCTACTCTTTCGCCACTTAACACTATCAAGCCCTCTGATAATATAAAGGTCAAAGTTAAAATAAATAATAGTTTTTTATTTTTAATTTTTAATTTGTGATCAATAAACACAAACAATCCAAAAAGAATTGGAAAAAATCGTGCTAAATAACTACCCAATATAAGTTCAGATCCAAAAAAACTACTTACACGATTACCACCATGTAATTTAATACCAAATAAATTTTCTTCAAAAAAGTATTGTACGTATCCATCTATAATTAAACTTATAAAACAAATAATTATAGAATAAAAAAGATAATGTAAAATTTTTTCATTCTTTTCAATTAAAAACCAAAAACATAATGAAAAAAATCCAAACCGAAAGTAAAAAAAAGAATTTTTTAATGAAATTAAAATATTATTAGATAAAAGAGAGCTAATAATCAAAATTATCCAAAAAATTATAAAAACTTTAAAATAAATATTATTGTAATATTTTAATAAATTATTTTTTTTTGAATTAATTAAAAATGATATAGCAACAATTGAAACACCTAAGTCTGATAAAAATGGACCAGTTATTAAAAAGGCTGGCATAAGAACAATTATATAGCTTGGGATGATTTCAAAAAAAAATATTTGTTTTTTCATTTTTTATAAATATTAGAAGATGTTTGTAATTTATTAATTATGATAAATTCACAAGTAAATACAGTACTAATTATAAAAATTTTATTTTGAATAATAACTTTTATACCAATTCACATACTCTTTAATCCCTTGCTTTAAATCTTTTGTAATTGGTTTGTTTTTTAACAATAAGTATTTAATTATTTTATCAACACTTGAGTGAGTTTTTATAACATCACCTCTTTGTAATGGTTTTTTTATTATTTTTGATTTTTTTTTAAGATTTTCTTCAATAAGATTTATGAATTTAATTAATTTTTCAGATTTTCCATTTCCAATATTAAAAACATTAAAGGGGTTTTTCTTTTTTCCTGGCTTCATTATTAATTTTTCAACTAAGAGTAAAAATGTATCAATGTGAGTAAAATCCCTTAAATGATTACCATTATTGAATAGTTCAATCTTTTTGTTTTTTGATATTGAGTCTGTGAATTTAAATATTGCCATATCTGGTCGTCCAAATGGTCCATATAATGTAAAAAATCTTAATGCAGTATTCTTCATTCCATAGATTGATGAATAAGAATATGCCATTACTTCGTTAGATTTTTTTGTTGCAGCATAAAATGATTTTGGTTTATCAGTATTAAAATTTTCTTTTAGCGGAAAATTTTTTTGATCACCGTAAACTGAACTTGAAGATGCAAAAATAAAGTGTTTGATTTTTTTTTCTAGACTAAGATTAATCATATTAAAAAAACCTTCAACATTAGATTTAAAATAAACTTTTGGATTGTAAATCGAAAATCTAACACCAGCTTGTGCCGCAAAATGAAGAACATATTCAAATTTCTCTTTTTTAAATACTTTTTTTAATTTCAAGCTATCTGAAATATCAACTTTGTGAAAATTAAAATTTTTCCTTAAATTTAAAATTTTCAATCTATCTTTTTTCAATTTTATATCATAATAAGTATTTATATTGTCTATACCAATCACATGAAAACCCTTGTTTGTTAAAAAATTGCAAACATGAAATCCTATAAAACCAACGCAACCAGTAACTAGTATTTTTATTTTTTTATTTTTATTTTCCATTTTATTTCTGAAGTTAGCATTTTCTCTAAACTAGAAAATTTAGGTTTCCAATTTAAAAGTTTATTAATTTTTTTAACATCTGCTACCATATAACTTATATCTCCAAGTCTTTTATTTGTAAAAGAATAACTAAAATTTTTAAAATTTTTTTTCTTAAAAATCTCGGCAACTTCTTTAATGGAATATCCCTTGCCATATCCACAATTACAAATTTGGTTTTTTTTAGATTTCCTTAAATATTCTAATGCCTTGTAATGAATACTTGCCAAATCATCCACATGTATAAAGTCTCTCACAGGTGTTCCATCTTTGGTTTTATGATTTGCTCCAAAAATTTTAAAATCTTTTTTTGTCTCTATCGCTTTAAATAAATTATTAGTTAAACTTTTATTATTAGGTCCAATAGGACCATATTTTAAAAGTTTATCTCCACCTATAACATTAAAATATCTTAATGAAAAAAATTTGAAGTTCTTATCTGATATTTTATTAAGGTATTCTTCTATTTTTTTTTTTGTCACACCATACATGCTTATTGGTTTAAGATCTGATTTTTCCTGAACTTTTTTATTTTTATTAAGGTTTCCATAAACTGCTGCCGTTGATGAAAAAATAAATCGGTTTATACCACTTTCTTTACAGCATTTTATAAATTTTTTAGAAATCAAATAATTATTAGCATAATATTTTTTTGGTTTTAATATCGACTCTTCAACATCTTTATAAGCAGCAAAATGTATTACAGATTTAATATTGTATTTTTTTATGATTTTTTTTACTAAATCTA
>CAJQTI010000037.1 GCA_905618915.1 uncultured Candidatus Pelagibacter sp.
TATTAGAGACATAAAAACAAAAAAATTAGTTACTGATAAGATAGAGGAGACGTCAGGTGGCATAACTTTTAGTTTAGATGATCAATATGTTTTTTATTCAAAACTTGATGAAAATCATAGACCAAGAAAAATTTATAGACACAAACTAGGAACTAAAGTTAGCGAAGATCAATTAATTTTTGAAGAAAAAAGTGAAGCTTTTACAGTTGGAATTGGTTTAAGCTCAGATGATAAATACTTCTTTATCAGCTCTTCAGACCATAATACTTCTGAACAATATTACTTCGATGTTAATGAAAAAAATCCTAAGCCAAAATTAATAAAAAAGAGGCAAAGAGGAATTCTTTATTCTGTTAATTCTTGGGATAGTAAATTTTATAATCATACTAATGAAAATGCTGAAGATTTTAAAATAGACATTTGTGATAGTTTGGAAAAAACAGACTGGAAAAATTTTATTACCGCAAAAGATGAAGTTCTAATTGGAGGGTTAACGTTTTTAAAAAATTGGATCATAAGATCTGAAACTTCAGATGCTTTAGATAAATTATTTGTAAAAAATATTACAACTGGAACAGAAGAAGAGCTAATTTTTTCTGATGAAACTGTATATATTCCAGGTGCCTCTTTAATGCAAAGAGATAAAAATACAGATGAGATATACATAAGTTATTCTTCACCTAAGACGCAATCTAGAGTTTATTCTTATAACTTAAGCACAAAAGAAAAAAAATTAGTTAAAGAGCAAGAGATCCCCTCTGGTCATAATCCTGATGACTACATTGTTGAGAGGATCGATTGTAAATCACACGATGGAAGATTAGTTCCTCTTACAATTACAAGACATAAAAATACTAAACTGGATGGAAGTGCTCAATTGCTACTTTATGGTTATGGTTCATACGGAAGTTCTATGAACCCTAGTTTTTCTACTACTAGATTAAGTTTAATTAATAGAGATATCATCTGGGTTACAGCTCATATTAGAGGAGGTATGGAAAGAGGTATGAAGTGGTGGAAAGAAGGAAAGCTGCTTAATAAAAAAAATACTTTTGAAGATTATATTGCTTCTGCAAAATACTTAATTGAAAATAAATATACTTCAAAAAATAAGATAATAGGTATGGGTGGCTCTGCAGGTGGTCTTCTTATGGGTGCTGTAGTTAATCAAGCCCCTGAATTATTTCTAGGAATTATAATGGCCGTACCATTTGTCGACTCTTTGACAACTAATTTAGATCATTCTTTACCTTTAACCGTTGGGGAATTTGATGAGTTTGGAAATGCAAAAGATAAAAAAGATCACTTTGATTATATTTATTCTTATGCTCCCTATAACAATATTAAAAAAATGGATTATCCTCATATACTGATCACAACAAGTTTAAGTGATAACAGAGTATTATTTGATGAGCCTGCAAAATTCACTGCCAAACTTAGAGAGTATAAAACTGATAATAATTTATTGCTTTTAAAAACTGAAATGAACGCAGGTCATGGTGGTAAATCTGGTAGAGATGGAGCTATAGAAGAAATTGCATTAGATTATGCATTTGCATTAAAAATTTCTGAAAAAATTTAGTCTCTAATTTTTAGAAACAACCATTTGAAACAAAGCCAACTACAATAGAATTAGAATCTACTTCAAATCTTCTTTCACAAAGTATTCCATATTTTTTTGTATTATATACAAGCTCTAAGTTACCCTTATCATTTTTAAAATCTTCATCTGGCTTACCTAATTCCATTTGCAAATTACTTGAAGTTTTTCCAATGTATTCACTTAATTTAGCATTTTCTTTTTCAACAATTGCATCTGTTTTATCTTTGATAGTTTGACAGCCAGCAACAAGAGTTAAAAAAAATAAGCTTATTAAAATAAATTTTAATTTTTCCATAGGTTAATGATAACACCCAAAATATGGCATAAATATAAACTTATAAGTTGAAATATGTTGATAAACTTAGATTTTTAAGAGTATTTTCCTAATTAATCTAATATTAGTTGGTCTTAATCTTAGGAGGATCAATGTTAGAAAAATATTTCGACTATAAAAAACACAAGACTGATTTTAAAACAGAAGTGATAGCTGGCGTAACAACATTTTTGACAATGGCTTACATTATGTTTTTAAATCCATTTATACTATCAGGTGAATTTGCTGGACCAGAAAAAGGGTTCTTTGAATTTGGAGCAGTATACACAGCAACAATTGTTGCAACAGCACTTGCTTGTTTCATAATGGCATTTTATGGAAAAACATGGCCAATAGGTTTGGCGCCAGGCATGGGAATTAATGCATTCGTTGCATTCGGTGTTTGTGCTGGAATGGGCTATACACCTCAAGAAGCTTTAGGAGCTGTACTAGTTGCTGGAGTTTTATTCTTAATCATTTCATTAACACCTATCAGAGCATGGTTAATTAATTCAATTCCAAAAAGTTTAAAATTAGGAATTGGTGCGGGTATAGGACTATTCTTAGCAATAATTGGACTTCAAATCATGGAAGTTGTCGTTGATAATCCAGTAACATTAGTTCAACTAGGTGACATGAGCGATCCACTTGTTCTATTGGGTTGTGCCGCATTTATTTTAATGGTTGTCCTTGAAAAGATGAAAATTAAAGGGAATATCATTATTGGTATTTTGTTATTCAGTATTATAGCATGGGCTACTGGACTTGCTAAATTTAATGGAATTGCAAGCTCACCACCTCCAATGACTTATCTATTTGATTTTGACTTATCAGCAGCATTAACAGCTGGTATGACAACTGTCGTATTTACTTTATTATTTGTTGATTTCTTTGATACCGCAGGAACATTAACTTCTGTAGCAAACGTTGCTGGCAAGGTTGGTAAAGATGGTAAGGTTAAAGATATCGAAAAAGCAATGATGGCTGACAGTGTTGGAACTGTAGCTGGCGCAATGATGGGAACAACAACTGTAACAAGTTATGTTGAATCTGGAGCTGGTGTAAAAGCTGGTGGAAAAACAGGAATGACCTCTTTAGTAATTGGTCTCCTATTTTTAGCTTGTATATTCTTTGCTCCTTTAGCAACAAGTTTACCTAAGCAAATTGATGGTGCAGCTTTAGTATTTGTTTCTGTTCTTTTTGTTAGAAACATAACTGATATTGAGTGGGATGATATTGGTGAAGCAGCTCCTGCTATTCTTGCTATGATTGCTATGCCATTAACATATAGTATTAGTAATGGTATTGCTTTAGCATTTGTATCATACGCATTAATCAGATTATTTACTGGTAAGTTTTCTTCAACTTCACCAGCAATATGGGTTATTGCAATCTTAAGTGTTGTTAGTTTTGCAGTTGCTTAAAATATAATTTTTAGGGCTGGAATTATTCCAGCCCTATTTATTTCTCTTAATTATTTCTTCCATAGACATCTCTTCATAATGTTCAGTAGGCTGAACAATCCATGGGTCTGAATCTAGTTTTACTGGACAAAAATCTGGCTCAAATGTAGATGATTTTTTTTTCCATAAACATGCTGTTTTAACTTCATTTATATAATTTTTAGTTGGCTCATAATTTTTTAACCACTCAATACTTTTATTTAAAGTTAATCCAGTATCAGACAAATCATCTACTAATAAAACTTTATCAAAATCTTTATTCTCAGCTAAAGAGCTAATTTCTCGAGCAAACATCAATTGACCTTGTTTGTCTTCCATTCCTTTTCCTGAGTAACTTTGGATAACTATGTAGGCTATAGGCAATTTTAGAACTCTAGAAAGAATATCTAATATTGGAGCTGCTCCTCTCATAATACCCACTAATACTGTTGGCTTATAATTGTTGTGAATTTCTATTGCTAGTTTTTCTACAATTTTTGTATACTGATCAAAAGTGATAATTAATTTCTCTGCCATAAAATTCATTATCATATAAAAAATTATTTAAAAAGGAGAAATAATGAAAGCCTACTGGATCGCTTTATACAAAAGAATAGATAGCCAAGAAAATTTAAAAAATTATGGTTCAAAAGTTACTGAAATAATAAAAAGTTATGGAGGAAAGCCTCTTGTGAGAGGTGGAAAATTTGAAACTTTGGAGGGTGAAACTTACCCAAGAACTGTAATCTGGGAATTTCCAAGTCATAAACAGGCAATGAAATGCCATGATTCTAAAGAGTATCAAGATGGTTGGGCTTTAGCCAAAGATACTACTGAACGAAACTTACAAATTATCGAAGGTTTTAGTACTGAATAGGTTCTGGATCTATACTTCTCCACAGATACCAAGTTGCAACTGAACAGTATGGACTAAATCTTTTGTTTAATAATTTTACATAAGACTCTGGTGGTAGATATTTTTTTTTATAATTTTTTGAAATTCCTCTTAAAAGACCAATATCTTGTATAGGCCAAATATTTGACCGATTATAAGTAAACAATAAAATCATTTCAGCTGACCATCTTCCAATTTGTCTTAATTGAGATAGATAAATAATAGCTTCTTCATCTGACATTTTAGGAATTAACCTAGGGTTAAATGATTTATCTAATATTTGTTTTGCTAAACTTTTTATTCCTTTAACTTTTTGTTTAGTTAATCCACAACTTTTTATCTGAGCAGTGGATAGTGCAGAAACAGTTTTAGCATTTATTTTATTTTTACATTTTTTTTGAAATTTTGAAAATATAGAATTAGCAGCAGCAACACTAATTTGTTGTCCAATGATGCTTTTACATAATGAAAAAAATATGTCTTTTCTAGAGGTAAGTACGGCCTCTGAGGGAGATTTATATTTGTTAATTAATGAAGACATAACCTTATCTTTATTGGATAGATATTTTTTTGCAGTATTCCAATATTTTGGTTTTTTACTCATGTCTAGTATTAGATGGTATCTTTTGTTTATGATAGATTTCTCTCTTAAAGATTATAAGAGAGGCAAAAATTACAAGTGATGCACCAATTAGTGTTTTTATAGTTGGTATCTCATTCCAAATTAAATAACCAAAAATAATAGCAAAAATTAAAGCTAAATATTTTAAAGGTGCAACTAATGATACCTCTGAAAGTTTATAAGATTGAGTTAAAAATAAATTTGCAGAACCTCCTGTTACTCCAATTAATGCTAAAAGAATAAAATCTTGAAGATTAGGCATTACCCAACCCATAGGAATTGTGGCTAAGCCTGCAATTGAAATTGTAATTGTAAAAAAAATTGAGATAAGCCAAATAGGTTCAGTTGTAGATAATTTTCTAATTGTAATGGTTACAAAAGCCATCCCAATACAAAATATTAATGGAAGAAAATAAAGATAGTTCATACCTTTAAAGCCAGGTTCAGCAATTATAATAACACCCATGAATCCAATCAAAACTGCTAACCATCTAAAAATACCCACCTTCTCACTCAGTAAAAAAATTGATAACACGGTAATAAATAGTGGTGCTGCATATGATAGGCTAACAACGACTGCTAAAGGAAGCTCTCTTAATGCAACAACTATTGCTATTAAAGCCATTAAGCCCATAAGACATCTAAAAAAATGTTCTTTCGATCTTGTGGTTGTGTAAAAAGTTTTGAGTTTATCTTTTGGTATTAAAAAATAAGTAGGTAATAGTCCAAAAAACCCTCTAAAAAACAATACCTCTCCTGTTGGATAGTCACTTGACCATTTTACAAGTAAATCCATAACTGAAAAAGTGCACACAGATAGAAACATGTACAAAAAGCCTGATTGATTTTTAGTCAGCATAAGAATAATTTGTAGATTAAATTAAAGGATAAGCAATGGAAATAGCAGTTCTAGGACTAGGATGTTTTTGGGGGCCAGAAATTAAGTTTAGTAAACTTGAAGGAGTTATCAAAACTGAAGTTGGTTATTGTGGTGGTGAAAATAAAGAAACCACTTACAAGGAGGTATGTACTGGTAACACTAATCATGCAGAGGTCGTTAAGTTAGACTTTGATCCTAAAGTCATCTCTTATGAAAAAATTTTAGATTTTTTTTTTGAAATTCATGATTCCACAACACTAAATTCACAAGGACCAGATTTTGGAACACAGTACAGAAGTGAAATATTTTATTTAAGTGACAAACAAAAAGAGATTGCTGAAAATGTTATAAAGAAAATAAATTCAAGTTTATCTGGAAAGGTTGTAACAAAATCTTCTTTATTAAAAAATTACTGTCCAGCAGAAGAATATCATCAGAGATATTTGGAAAAAAGATAACATGTCTTTAGTTAATACAAATTGGCTAGAAAAAAATTTAGGTAAAGTAAAAATTATTGATTGCTCATGGCACATGCCGCAGGTGCACCGCAACGGTTTTAATGAATACAAGAACAAGCATATTGAAAATGCAATTTTTTTTAATTTAGATAAAAACTCTAAAAAAAATACTGACCTACCTCACATGTTAACAGATGCTAGCTCATGGGAAAATATTATTTCTAACATGGGAATTAAAAATGATGAACAGATAGTTGTCTACGACAATTCAGATATAATTAGTTCATGCAGGTGTTGGTATAATTTTATCTATTTTGGTCACAACCCAGAATTGGTCCATGTATTAGATGGTGGTTTAAGAAAATGGATTGAAGAAGCTAAACCAACTACTAGTGATGTAATCACAATTATCCCCTCTAGCTATACTGTGCATGAAAAAAAAGAGTTAGTAAAAGATAAAAAGGAAATTAATGAAAATATTTTTGAAAATAAATTTAATGTTATTGATGCGAGAAGTTTAGAAAGATTTGAAGGTAAAGTTCCTGAACCAAGAAAAGGTTTGAGGAGCGGCTCTATCAAAAACTCTTTTTGTCTGCCCTTCTCTGAGCTCATAAATAAAGATCATACATTTATTAGCAAAGAAAAAATTTATGAAAAGTTTAAATCAATTGGATACGAGATGGGTAAAAACATGGTATTTACATGTGGTTCTGGTGTTACTGCTTCGGTTTTGGCTCTTGCTTATTCCTTAATAGATAATAAATATATGCCAACTATTTATGATGGATCATGGAGTGAATATGGAAAGAATTAAAATATGAAAAGATCTACAAAAATTGGAACAGTAATTCTTGTCTTCTTTTTAATTATTACAATAGTGGTTGTTGGAAGAACAATGATAGGGAATCATTTTAAGAAGAAATTTAGCAAAAGACCTCCTCCCGGAATAATAGTAACTGAAGTTTTAAGTAAAGATTTTTCACAAAAAGTCTCAACTTATGGGACGGCAATTCCACTTAGAACTAAATCATATAAAATTGAGAAATATGAAATAGTTAACCCAATAGAATTCAATAAAAAATTAAAAAAAGGTGATTTAATAACAAAATTAAAGACTAGAAATCTAATAGCAGCCTTTGATGGAATAGTTACTAAAAGAGATTTCTCAAATGATATTAAAGTTTCAGAAAGTTCTCTTTTAATACAGCTAGAAGATACTTCAACAGTTTATGTGGATGTAGATATCCCAGAACTTTACTCAGTTTTTATTAAGGAAAATTTGAATGTTGATGTTAAATTTTCGGGCAATAATAACAAAATTTATTCTGGAATTATAGATTCTACATCGGGAAGAATTGATATCGAAAAAAGATCTTTAGCTGCAAGAATAAAGTTAAAAAATGATAATTTTGATATTTTACCAGGATCTCTTTTAGAGATCACAATTAGATACAATGAAAAGAATTCCCTAGGTATACCTGATACTAGTTTAATGATGGAGGGTGATAAAACCTACGTTTATCAAGTTTCTGAAAAAAATATAACTAACAAAACTGAAGTTGTGATTGGGATAAGAGATAATGGATTTATTGAAATAGTTTCAGGGTTATCACAAGGAAATAATATTGTTGCTGAAGGGCTAAAAAAAGTCAGACCAAGACTTGAAATAAAACCAATTAAAAAAGGTGAAAAAAAAGCTGAATCTAATTGGAAAAAAAAAGCTGAACCTAAAAAGGATGATGCTAAAAAGAGCAAGTTTGATTGGTTAAAAAAATTAAATATATTTAATAAGTCAGAAAAAAAAGACACTAAAAGTAAATAATTAGATGTATATAACAGATGTAAGTATAAGAAGACCTGTAGTTGCTTGGGTAATGTCTCTTATATTAATTGTTTTTGGAATATTTGTTTTTTCAAAATTGCCAGTAAGAGAATTACCTGACGGTTTACAGCCTCCAGTAGTTCAGATTAAAGTAGACTATAAGTCTGCATCCGCTCCTATAATTGACCAAGAAGTAACACAAATTATAGAAGATGTTATAGGTGGTGCTGAAGGAATTAAAAATATTGACTCAAAGTCTGAAAATGGAAGTAGCACTATAAATGTAGAGTTTAATACTGACATCAATTTAGATAATGCAGCAAATGATATTAGGGAAAGAGTAGCAAGAATTGTTGGACGATTACCAGATGAAGCAGATAGTCCACAAATATTAAAACAATCAGCTGGTTTTACAACTACAATGTGGCTTTCCGTAACTTCAGCAACTTGGGGTGATTTGGAACTTGGAGATTATGTTGAAAGATATTTGGTTGATAAATTCTCTAGTGTTAAAAATGTTGGAACTATTAGAACTGGTGGTTTAAGAGATTTGAGTGTCAGAGTTTGGATAGATCCAATTAAACTAGCGGCAAATAACTTAACTATTCAAGAAGTTGAGCAAGCTTTAAGAAAAGAAAATGTGAGCCTTCCAGCAGGTACTTTGGAAGCCAATAATATCGACTTAACTTTAAATTTAGATAAATCATATGATAATTTAGAAAAATTAAAATTATTACCCATAAAAAAGGTTCAAAACAACATAGTAAGGTTGTCCGATATAGCTAATATTGAATTTGGACCAGTTTCAGAAAAAAACCTATTCAAAGCACAAAGGAAAGGTGCTTTAGATTTGACTACTGTAGGAATTGGTATTTATGCAAAAAGTGGTGCTTCAACAGTTGAGCTTTCAAAAGAAATTCAAAAAACAATTATTGAAGTTAAAAAAACATTACCTGGTGATCTTAATATAGAAGTGGCTTTCAATAGAGCAACCTATGTAGGTACTGCTATTGAAGAAGTTTATAAGACATTAATAATTGCCTTCATACTTGTGGTGATAATTATTTATTTGTTTTTAGGAAATCTAAAAGCTGTAATTGTTCCAGCCGTTGCACTACCTGTAAGTTTAATAGCATCTTTTTTGGGTCTCTACTTATTTGGGCTATCAATTAATATTTTTGTTTTATTAAGTTTTATTTTAGCAATTGGAATTATTACAGACGACTCAGTGATAATGACAGATGCAATTTATAGAAGAATTGAAAATGGAGAAAGTCCTTTAGTTGCAGCTTATAAGGGCTCAAAGCAAATTAGTTTTGCTATTATCGCAACTACATTAATTCTAGTAGCTGTTTTTCTTCCTTTAATTTTTATAGATGGTATTGCAGGAACATTGTTCAGAGAGACTGCTATAGCCCTATCTTTTTCAGTTGTGGTGTCTTCTTTTGTGGCACTTACTTTGTCACCAATGCTTGCTAGTAAATTTTTAAGAAAAGAACCGAAACAAAATTTTTTAGTAAAAAGTTTTGATAGATTTTTTCAATCATTCTCAAAATTTTATGAAGAAACATTGGAGTACTGGTTAAATAAGAAAAAAGTTATCATTTCATTCATAATTTTTACTATTGTTATCTCTGGTGTTTTATTCAATTTTACAAAAAAAGAATTAATGCCGATGGAAGACCGTGGTGTCTATCTTGTCATTGGGTTTACTGATGAAGGAAGTTCTTTTGAATATACTGAAAAAAGAGCAGAAGATGTTGAAAAGAGATTAATTCCTCTCCTACAAGCTGAAGATAGTCCATATAAAAGATTTATAATGCGAGTTCCAGGCTTTGGGGGTAATAAGAATTCATTTAACAGTTTTATAATTATTGCTCTATTAGATGATTGGAAAAATCGAAAACAAAGTTCACTGACCGTAATGAGGCAAGCCATAAGTAAAATAGTAACTGTGCCTGAAGCTGTAGCATTTCCAATATCACCTCAATCAATTAGAGTATCAAGTTATAATAAACCACTTCAAATGGTTATATTAGGAAGCACTTACGAAGAATTAGAGGAAATACAATCTAAAGTCATTAGAAAATTAAGAAAAAATAAGAATTTATCAAGATTAGATTCAGATTATTCAAGAGACAAACCTGAAATAAAATTACAAATTAATAAAAATAAAGCTAAAGATTTGGGTGTTTCTACTGAGTCAATCGGTAAAACATTAGAAACTCTTTATGGTGGAAAAACTGTAACTAAATTTAACAAACTTGGTAAAGAATACCCAATTATTCTTCAACAATATTTAACTGATCGAAGATCTCAAGAAGGACTTTCAAAAATATTTGTTAGGTCGGAAACTACTGGAAAATTAATTTCTTTAGCAGGTTTAGTTCAATTTAATGAAAATGGATCTGCAAAAAAATTAGCTAGATATAACCGACAAAGAGCTGTCACTATATCAGCGAATATATCTCCAAATTATACTCTCACTGAAGCAATAGAGTATTTAGAAAAAACTATGCAAGAGGTGAGCTCCTCTAGTCAGATTGCATGGAAAGGAAAGTCAGAAGAACTTAAAGAAACTAGCAATGAATTATTTATTATTTTTGGATTAGCTTTCCTAACTGCCTACCTAGTAATGGCTGCAACCTTTAATTCATTTATTCATCCATTTATTATTATGTTAACTGTTCCACTGGCTTTGTTTGGAGGACTTGTTTTTATCTTATTCTTAAATAGTTCTATTAATATCTTCTCACAAATAGCACTTGTAATCTTAATTGGGATATCAACTAAAAATAGTATTCTAATTGTTGATTATGCTAATCAGTTAAGGACAGCAGGAAAAAATATAGAATCATCTGTTAAGGAAGCTTGTCAATTGAGGTTTAGACCCATAATGATGACGTCAATAAGTACAATGATTGCAATGATGCCTTTAGTTATAGGAAATATTGGACCGGGTGCTGGTGAGGCTTCAAGATTAGCTGTGGGTGCTACTATTCTAGGTGGAATGATTATATCAACATTCTTTACATTGTATGTAACTCCAACCATGTACTTGGTTTTAGCAAAGAATACAAAACGAATAGATGCTGTTGATATTGAGCTAAAGAAACAACTTCGTTAAAAAATAATATATTTATTTTTATTTAATCTTTTCTGACAGTCTTGTAATTGTGCTTTGTATTTATTAGATTGTTTTTCTACCTTTTTAGCTAAGACTATAACTTTCTGATTATTCTTATAATTCTTATAACCGCCCCACCCCTCATGATATGCAAGATATTGTCTAAAAGCATCTTTCTTAGAAATTTTTAAAAGAGATTCAGTTTTATCGGTGTACCAACCAATAAAGTCCACGCTATCTTTAAACCTTGTTCTTGTTGCTAATTTATTTCCTGTTTCATTTTTATATTGTTCCCAAGTTCCCTTTACTGCTTGTGAATATCCAAATGAACTAGACGGTCTCTTAAATGGTATAATCTTAAATAATTTTTGTCTTGGAGGCTTAGCTAACCAATCAAAGTCTGACTCCATCTTGATTATAGCTAACTGAATATAAATTGGTGTTCCCCATTTTTTTT